>CABHPA010000161.1 GCA_902168245.1 Candidatus Melainabacteria bacterium | reverse complement strand
TATTCGTCGGCAGCGTCAGATGTGTATAAGAGACAGCCCACTCCAACGCCGGTGCCAACACCGACGCCCACCCCTACACCAACACCAACACCAACACCAACTCCCACCCCCACGCCGGGTGATTTTGATCCGGGCACATTGCCCCTGGAGCAGGTGCCGGTGGACGCTAACGGCAACATGACCGCCGATTTCGTAAAACAGTTGTTCACGCCGAAAAAGGCCGTCAATACCAATCTGTTTGACGCCAATGACCCCTCTGGCCTGAGCCAGTTCGCCAAAATCGGCATCCGCATGATGGGCCATGACATGTATGACGGCCAGCTCAATGGCGATGTGGCTTTCCGCACCCTGTTGGCCCCGGATCAAAGCGGCAACAGGCCCATCTTCCAGCACACTTCCGCTAATCCGCTGACGCCGGAACAAATCGAGGCCAACAAGGATATGGTTCGCCAATGGGGCAAAATGGATCTCGAAGATGACGGCAAAATCAACGGCAGCGCAGAAGCCAAGCTGCTTGAGGATGTATGGCCCACCACCGACGGCGCCAATATCTCCGGCTTCGCCAAGGGTTTGAACCTGAAAGATTCCAGCCTGAACGCCGCCGAGATGTTCAAGACCGTCAAGGACGTGGCGACCCCCGATGGCCTGGCCGAGTTTATGCAAAAATCCGGTATTACCGATAAAGAGTTGCTGAACTTCTCGATGTGGGGCCACCGCATTCTGGACAAGAACAGTACCGCCCAGCAAATCGCCACCGACGCGCTGACCAATCCCACTTCCATCGACTTCGGCCTGGCCAACCTGAACGCCAATACCAAGGCGTACGCCCAGCAAATCCAGAATGACCCGAATGGCAAGTCCACCGTTGGGCTGGGTGTCCTGAACCTGCTGATTAAACTCTCCAACAACCTGAATCAGTAGCGGGTTCCATACTTTATTTCAGCAGAATCCCCCGGAATTGATGTGCCGGGGATTTTGCTTTTAATGATCCTGGTTTTGCGGAAACGTAGGCCATTTAAAACCCGCAAAGGGAGAGGCTGTCTGTTGATCTTCTGGCTCAATCGGCTCTGGCGAGGCTGTGTCTTCTCGGCTGTCTGTTTTTCGGGCCTTTCTGGGAGCTTCGCCGTAGGGCTGCAAACGGGCGCGCGCGCGCTCATCCCGTGTCCGCTTAACTAGGGAAGCGTCTTTGGGAAGAGGGGCTTTAGGCCGCTTGATGGCCGCTCCGATTTTTTGCCAATCCATTTGATCATTCACGGGCTTGGTAGTATCTTCCGCTTCGGAAACTTCCTCTATCAGCCGGTTTTCCGGAATGGGAGTCATGGCAGGTTTTGCGTGAAGGTCCATGCGCTCCAGCGCCTTGGTTAATAACGTTTGCAAGTTATCCTCGTCGGCGTGTCGCCGGTTAGCTGGCTCCGTTGTCGGCTGGCTGGGCTGAAAGGCATCCTTCAAGTGTGACCAGGCCATGGGCTTGGCATAAACGGGCCGAGGGGTGGCCATGATCGGCCCTGCGGATTCCGGCTTCCTGTCAGTCGGCGAGGGGGAACCCGCAAATCGCATACGGCAGGGGTTGAATTGCAGCATCGCTTTAAACTCCAACTTAAAACACTGGTCACTCCTGATAGATAATTGACGCTAAAAGAGGCGATGTTGTCAATTTGGTTTGAAAAAAGGGGATGAACATAGGTGTTGGATCGATGAGGGAATGGTGACGAGTAAGGGAATTGAACAGATTAAATTGAGGGCAGGCAAAATAACCTTGCCGATAACGTTTGTGGCGCGCGCCTGAAATGTTAAGCGATTCAAAAAGGTGGTGACGCAAACCTGTCTATGTAACCAGAACCATGCTAGAAAAACTAGCCTTGAGTTCGTATTTTTTCAAATTCTTAACAATTGATACTGAAAAATGGAAAATATTTAGACCTTGGACAAATGAAGATTTTACCAATTTCTGCAAAATTTTTGGTTTGATATATCCAACGCTGTTATAGTAGCCTGCAAAATTTATTCATTGGAAAATTTAAGATGATTACCACTTTTTCATCACCACGAACACGGCAAGAACCATCAGCGCAAAACCGGCGATGTAATTCCACTTGAGTTCCTCTTTTAAATACAGCACTGAAAACACGCAGAACACAATCAGCGTAATGGCTTCCTGCATGATTTTGAGTTGCGCGCCGCTAAAGCTGCCGTAGCCGATTCGGTTGGCGGGCACTTACAGGCAGTATTCAAAAAAGGCGATGCCCCAACTGGCTAAAATCACAATCCACAAGGGATAACTGCGGAATTTTAAATGTCCGTACCAGGCAAAGGTCATAAACACGTTGGAGAGGGTCAGTAGAATAATCGTCCACATTTAGGCGTTCACTTTCGATCGGGGAAGGACGCCCAGGCCAGGGCGATTCGGCAGCGTAAAACGGCTGCCGTTAAATAAAATACCTTCGTAGGCGTCTTCCGCCATGAGCAACGCGCCATCAAGATCGCAATAATCCACCAGCGGGCTGAGTTGGGCGAATGCGGTAATGGAAAGCGAGCTTTCCCCGAAGCCGCCCAGCATAATGTTCAGGTTATGGGCGCGCGCGGCGTGAATCATTCGAAGCGCCTCGCTAAGTCCGCCGGTCTTGGTATGCTTCAGGTTAATGGAATGGAAGTATTGCGCGCAGCGGGGAATATCCCGCAAGGTGTGGCAGCTTTCATCGGCCATCAATGGGATGGGGCTGTTTGTCTTTAGTTCGGCGTAATCCTCTTCTGTGCAGGTAAGTTTGAGGGGTTCTTCCACAAATTCCACATGGTTTTCATGCAGCAGTTGGCAAATATCAATGGCGTCTTTTACGTTCCAGGCGGCGTTGGCGTCTACCCGCATGGTAATTTGCGGGTGCGGGGCCATGCGGCGAATGGTCTCAAACAGGCTGACATCGTTAGGGGAACCTAATTTAACTTTTAATACATCGTATCCGCGAGAGAGGGCCACCTCGGTTTTATGCTTCACGGTATCGAGATCCGCAATGCCAATGGTGTAAGAGCTTTTGGGCGCTTTCTGCGGATCAAGCCCCCACAATTTCCAGACCGGCACATTCAGCATTTTTCCCTGCAAATCGTAAAACGCCATGTCAATGCCCGACTTGGCGGCCATATTGCCTTCCAGCGCCGAAAAACGCTCCAGCAGCTTTTGCAGGTCGAAGGGGGTTAAATCTGCCAGCACATGCTCCCGTTCCAGTCGCTCGTAAAAGGCCAGCACGGAAGCCGCGTTTTCCCCGTAGAATTCTGAAGGGACGGCTTCTCCCAGCCCAACGTAAGTGTGTCCGTTTTCCTCATAAGTTAACTCCACAATCACCGTGGTGGTATGGGTGTGCGAATGGCGGGAAATGGTAAAGGTAAATTCGTACGGAATATCCAGCGGGTGGGCTTGCAGTTTCATGGCGGCATCCTTTGGGTGAAATTAAACAGTAACGGGTTCCAGGCCGAGTGCGTTCAGCAGCGAATCCACGCCGTAGCGTACCGGATCGCTGACCGGCAGGCCGGTTTCATCGGTCAATTGATCCAGGTATCGGCGGGCCTCCGTTTCCGGCAGGGTGGAAGTATTGACCGAAAGGCCCGCCACTTTGGCGCGTGGGCTTCCGGCGGGCCGAGTCCACGCGGCGGCGGTTTCATACATCTGAATCAATTCGCACATGGGCGGCAGCGGAATTTGGGGATAATTGCGAATGGCCTCCAGTCCGGCCTTGTGGCAAAGCACCATGGCGTCCGGGTTGGAGCCGTGCAAAAGCGAAAGCGTTACCCCCGAATAAGCCGGGTGCAGCAGGGAACCTTGCCCTTCCACGAAAATCACCTGTTCCTGCTTCGGAGAGGCTTTTTCCAGAAGTGGCAATTCCTCCTGAATGCAGGTTTCGATGGCCCCGGCCATAAAGTCGCCGATGATCCGATCCAGCGGTACTCCTCGACCGTCAATTAAAATGCCCGTTTGCCCGGTGGCGATGAAGGCCGCCGCATGACCCCGTTTGCGGGCCTGGGCGTGTAGTTCCAGCGCGGTGTGCATTTTGCCCACGGAACAATCCGAGCCGACCATGGTGATCACTTTCAGGGTTTGTGGCCGGGGCTTTTGCAGGTTGATTTCCTGAAACTTATGGCGTCCATACGCTTGCGGGTCTCGCACGTCCCACAGTCGTACGCCGTGTGTTCGGGCCAGATCGACCAGATCGGCCTCCTCGCTTAAAAAGAAATGCAGTCCGTTGATAATATGCAGCCCGTTTCGGATGGCTTCCGCCAGCACGGTGCGCCATTCGGGTGGCAACTGTCCTCCGGCGGGCGCGGTGCCAATTAGCAGTGCTTTGGGATGGAATGCCAATGCGGCCTCTAGATTGGTGACAATAGGCGCGTCGCAGGCCATGCCGGTGACATCTTTTACGGTCTGCCCCGCCCGCCTGGAATCGATGACCGCCGCAATGGGCCACGATCCATAACGAATCACGCCCAGCGCCAGTTTGGATTGGGATTCCCCGAAACACCCTTCGCTTAGCACGACCAAGGGGGTCTCCGCCGGATCCCAGGAATGTGCCATGGTGACTGTCATCGTCGTTTCCTCGCTTGCCTCTATCCATCCCTATTCTATTCCTTTTTGCCCTGCTTGAAAACCGGGCGCAGCCGTAAAATCCTACAGAATTAAGGCTTTCATGGGCCGACTCTGTGGATGTATCATTTTGTTGAGTTTTGGTTTTTTTCGGAGACTTTTGCGAACGCTTGCCGTCATTGTCACTCACACCGAAAACGGGCGTAGTGCGGGATATGGCTCAATGCCTCTTGCAAGCGCCCAAGCAAAGGAGTTTCCCTAAGTTGGATTTACTGAATGTTGGTTTAGCCTTTCTGGAAGGCGTCGCCCTGATTGTATCCCCCTGCATCCTGCCAATTTTGCCTATCGTGCTGTCTTCGGGCATTGAGGGCGGAAAATTTCGCCCTTACGGAGTGATTGCGGGCTTCGTGATCGCCTTCAGCCTGTTTACGCTGCTTTCGCGCAAATTGGTGCAGTGGTTTGGGGTGGATACCGAAATCCTGCGTCAAATCTCGTTCTGGGTGCTGTTGTTGTTCGGCCTGATTTTACTGTCAGAAACCCTTTCGGGGATTTTCGCCTCCCTCACTAGACGGCTGGCGGACGCAGGGCAAAGCGTGATTGCCCGGCAATCCAAGCGATCGGAAGGCTTTTGGAGCGGCATGGTGGTGGGCGGCGCAATTGGCCTGGTGTGGACGCCTTGCGCCGGGCCGATCCTCACGGCGGTTATCGTGCAGGCCATTCGGCAGGAAACCGATTTGCAAGGCGTGTTCACCGTGCTGGCCTTTGGCCTGGGCGCCGCGCTCCCGATGTTATTAATTATGATGCAAGGAAACCGACTGATGAACCGACTGGGTGTTTTAAAACGGCATAGCCTGGGAATCCGCAAGGCGTTCGGCGCGGTGATTATCGCCACGGTGCTGCTGACCGCGCAAGGCAGCCTGTTCCACTGGAACCCCTCGTTGGCCGGGAGTGGTTCGGGCCAGAAAAAGGCGGCGGCTCCCCGGCTGATTAATCCCTTGCCGCAGCCTTACCCGGCGCCAGAGTTCCGGGGCATTTCCGCCTGGATTAATTCAAAACCCCTCACCATGCAATCGCTGCGGGGCAAGGTGGTGCTGGTGGATTTCTGGACGTATTCCTGCATCAACTGTATTCGCACCCTGCCTTATATTACGGAATGGGATCGCAAATACCGCGATAAGGGGCTGGTGATTGTGGGGGTGCATGCGCCCGAATTCGACTTTGAGAAAAAAGAAGACAACGTGCGGCTGGCCGTTGCGGAACATAAAATCCAGTACCCCGTCGCGCTGGATAACCATTTGGACACATGGGCCAACTTCCAGAACAATTACTGGCCCGCCCATTACCTGATTGATCGTCAGGGCCGCGTGGTTTATACCCATTTTGGGGAAGGGGAGTATGGCGCGACCGAAAGTAATATTCGCGCGTTGCTGGGGGTAGGCGCATTTTCCGCCAAAGATAAGCCGATGAAGGAAACCATGAGTTTTTCCCTGAACCAGACGCCCGAAACTTACCTGGGTTACGCCCGCGCCGTGCATTTTTCCAGCCCCCAGTCGGCGGAGCCTGACCAGATTACCGCTTTTACCTACCCGAAAAATTTATCGTTGCACCACTGGGTTTTGAAAGGAAAATGGTTCATCGACGCCGAAAAAATCGTCGCCCAGGAGAAAGGCGCTGCGCTGAAGCTGCGTTTTTCCGCCCGCAAGGTTTTCCTGGTGATGGGCGTACCGCCCAGGAAAAACGTGACTGTAAATGTATCGCTGAATGGCGTCCCGCAGCGCGGCATTAACGTAAACCGGCAAACGTTGTATACCTTGATTGCACAGGATAAGGCCAAGCCCGGCGTACTGGAAATTCAGGCCAACGCCCCAGGCTTATCGGCCTATGCCTTTACGTTTGGCAATTAATCTTCTTTCAAACCGATAGTACCTTGAATTCTGCAAGCTGCATGCGATAGAGCAGCGTTCGGATATTCCGGTTCCTTTTGTTGTTGAATTCCCGTATAAATTGCATGCCAAGCCTTTCAACAACCTTTCTGGATGCATGGTGGCTGGCAGGCATATTGGCATGGACGTTGCCCAGTTGAAGCGACTGGAATACAAAATCACGAATCGCCTTTGCCGTTTCGATTCCATAGCCCTGCCCCCATTCTGCGGCGTGGATGATGTAGCCTAAATCGTCCACTTTGTCAGGATGGTTTGAGCCATCGTCTAGGATGGTTCTCAGTAGACCGCAATCGCCAATCAGTCTATTTTCCCGCTTGAGGATGACCGCATATCGCCCGAAGCCAAATTCCGCATAACTGTTGAAAGTGCGCTCCAGCCAGTCTTGCGTAGCCTGCGCCGTAAACGGTTTCGGCCAGAACGACATGGTTTTTGCGTCGGATAAAATCCTATGCAGATCACTTGCATCCTGCCGGGTATATGGGCGAATCAGTAGCCTTGCCGTTTCCAGCATACCCAATTAACCGCTGGTGCCTAAGCCGGTGGCGATGCCCTCAATGCTGGAAACGATGACCCGGTGGTAGGGTTCCAGTAGTGCGCTTTCGGGTTCCTCCCGCTCCAGCTTGCGATACTTGGAGAGCAATTGCACCTGGATGTAATTCAGCGGATCCAAATACGGTTCCTTCAGCTCAATCGAAGACTTTAGCACCTGCACCTCCGGCTTGCTCAGTAGCGGGTTTTCGGTGATTTTGGCAATCATTTCCAGGGTCAGGTTATATTCGGCCTCAATATCCTCAAAAATGGCCAGGGTGTTAGCCTGATCCAGCGCCAAGCCGCAATAATAGCGGGCAATGCTCAAATCGGTCTGCCGCAGGATGATTTCGCTGTTTTCCAGAATGCTTTTCAGGAAATGCCATTCCCGATACAGGGTTTTTAAGGTCTCCAGGTTGGCTTGCGGCGCTTCGTCAATAAACCGAGAAAGCGCTGTGCCCAGCCCGTACCAGCCGGGCAAAATCTGTCGGGACTGGAACCAGCGGAACACCCACGGAATCGCCCGCAAATCGCTCACGGTTTGCACGTTGTGCCTGCGGCTGGGCCGGGAGCCGATTTTAACCAGCTCCACTTCTTTGGGTGTCACCTGCTCGAAATACTCGATGAAATGCGGGTTTTCATGCACCAGGCTGCCATACTTGGCCCGCGCGTAGCCCGATAATGTTTCGGCGATGGCTTCCCACTCGGCGGCTAGCTTTTCTTCTACCGGGGTCAGCTTTTCCAGGTTTTTCTGGATAATGGCGTTCAGCAAATTTTCGCACCGAGCCTGTGCGGTTTCCGGTACGTTGTAATAGCGGGATAGCACTTCGCCCTGCTCGGTGAGATCCTGCCCGTATTTGACGGTTCCCGGCGGCAACGCCTGGATGGCCCGTTGTGCGGGGCCGCCGCCGCGCCCCAAATTGCCGCCGCGCCCGTGGAAGAAACGAAGTTCCACCCCCGCCGCGCGCGCTGCTTGCCACAATTCCTGCTGGGCCTTGTAAATGCGCCAGTTGCTGGAAAAATAGCCACCGTCCTTGTTGCTGTCGGAATAACCGACCATAATCATTTGCCGGTTGTTGCGGCAAGCCAGTTGCACCCGGTAGGCCGGATTGGCAAACAGTTTTTCCATAATGCCCGCCGCATGCTCCAAGTCAGGAATTGTCTCAAACAGCGGCACAATATCCATATGGCTGGCGAAGGTCTCTCCGTCGCCGCAGGCGTTGTAGACGGGGTAAAACAAGCCCTGGGTTTTCATCAGCAACAGGGCGCACAAAATATCCTCCGGGGCCGAGGTCATGGTCAGCACCAGGTTGTGGCAAGCCTGTGGATCGATGAAGCGGCGGGCCTTGTTGGCCACGTCCAGCATGCCCAGCATGCGCCGGATGATGGTGCGATCCTGTTCCCCGTAAGGCAGGTTGGCCCTGGATTCTTCCCAATGCTGGGTATTCAGCACCTTTTTGGAGAGGATTTCATCGGTCAGCGCATCGGTTAAATTGGCCGGGTTGCAGATTGCCGAGGCTTCTAGCACCGCTTTTGCGGTGAGGTTGATATGGCCGGTCTCTTCCCGCAAATCGATGGAGGCGAAATGAAAACCGAAAATGCGAATCGTCTGCCGCAGTTTATCTAGCCGGGTATGGAGGGAGCGTTTGTACCCTTTCTCTGCCAAGCTTTGGCACACCAAATCCAGTTCCTCCAGCAGCTCCCCGGCGTTTGCGTAGACAAAGGGCATGGCCATCCGGCTGTTCATGGTCAGGAACATGTTCTGATTGATGGTGCGTTCCAGCTTCAGGGCCATCAGGGTGAGCTTTAGCCGGTAAGGCTCCCGCTCCAGCAATTCGGCGTAATTGCGGGTATCTTCCTTGGCCTGCCGCATTTCATCGAGATCCCGCAAAATGGAATCCCGAAGGGCCGCGTTCATACCGATTCGGTGCAAGGCGTGGCTCAGCTTGTCCAGCGTGGCGCGGAGATCCTGGGCGTACAATTCCAGAATGGCCCGGTGCTGGCGGCTGAGCGCATCGGAAAACACGTCCGGCGTGACGTACGGGTTGCCGTCCATGTCGCCGCCCACCCAGCTTCCAACTGTGAGCAACGGATGGTCGGGAATGTCCGATTCCTGCCGGTAGTAGTAATGGATGGCCTGGTGCAGCTTCTGGTGTACCTGCGGCAACGTGGGGTATAACGTGCGGGTCAGGTAACTCAGCACCCGGCTGATTTCCTCCTTGGGTTCCGGCTTGGTCCATCGGCTGAACTGCGTGGCCCACAGCACCTCGATTTTTTCGCCTAATTCCTCCAGCAATTCCTGCTGGTAGAACGGGGTGAGGTTGGGCGAGTGCATGGCCTGCAGAATGTAGAAAATATCCTTCTGGTGGTGCAGAATGGTTTGGCGCAGGATTTTGGTGGGGTGCGCGGTAATCACCAGCCGCGCGGAAAGATTCTCCAGCAGCGCCTCGAAATCGGGCAGGCTGTAATGTTGCTTCTGCGCCTTGCAGACCGCTTCCACCAGTCCCTGATGCTCTCCCTGGTGGCTGGTGTTGAATTTTTCGCTCTGATGATACTCTTCCGCAATGCCTGCCAACAGCAGGAACAGCCGGAACGCGGCCACCGCCCGGTGCAACAGGCTGCGTTGCCACTCCTCGTCATGATCGGCCAGTTCCGACTGGATGACCTGGTGGATTTTCTCCACCCCGATTTTGCCCAGTTGCTCCCGTGCGTCCTTGGAAGCTTGCCGCAACCGCTCGATGAAGCGGTAAAAGTCCTCGCCTTCATGCTCGCTGATGATCAGTCCCAACAGCGCGCCCATCAGCCGCACGTCATCGGTCAGCTCATCGTTCAGCAGGCTGTCCGGGGTTTTGCTTGTTGTCAGCGAATCTTGCCCGATGACCGTGTCCGGCGCCGACTCCTGAATCAAGGGCAATTTTTGCCGGATAAACAGATACAGTTCCCGCTGTGATAAGACTGCCGTCTTTGATGTAGAACAGGTAATCATGCCATGCCCACTCCGCTTCAAGCCAATAATACTGGTTCCAGAACGCTCGTTGCCGCTTAAGGCGCAGGTTTACCAAACTACCAGCACGTCTTTTCGGCTTTCTAGGGGAGCGTTTGAGGTCTCCCCGACCTGGCTGCGTAAATCTGCCTCTATTTTAGCGCAAAGCGAGGTCATCGGGATATCGTGAATCCGGTTTTCAAACGGATCCTCCAGCATTTCCCCGGCCTTGTTGGCAAAACCTATAATCAGCGTAATGGCAAGCGTGGTGGGAATAATCAGCATTTTGGAGATGTTATCCGTGAACAGTCCCAGCAGGTATATGGGCATAATCACAATCAAAATCCAGATCAGGTAGCGCACAAAGCCATCGTACTCCCTGGGGAAGGGCGTGTTTTTAATCCGCTCGCAAGCGCCCAGTATGTTAAAAAACCGCTCCACAGTGCTCATCAGATCTACGAAACGGTAATCGCTCAGGCAGCCTTGCGCGCTGGCCCTGGCCAGTTCGTCCGCCTGGCGGGCCAATATGGCGGACGTGGGGTTGGCCGCCTTGCGCACCAGTTCCAAATCGTCGGAGGACAGGAACTGGCTGACCTCGGAAACGTCCATGCATTGCCGCAGTTGCATCCGCATCAGGTGAACGGTGGCGATGTGCCGGAACACCAGTTCCCGCTGCCATTGCGAAACGGCCTCGGCGGGCATGGTGTCCGTGGCCATGTACGTGCGCACCTGGGTGGCGAACATGCGGCTGGCGTTGACCAGATCGCCCCAAATCTGGCGGGCTTCCCACCAGCGGCTATAGGCGTTGTTATTACGAAAGGCCAGGAACACCGAAAGGATGGTGCCGAAAAAACCCGCTGGCACAAAGCTGAAGGATGCCAGGAAGGTGAGATCCCTTTCTTCATACAGGTAGTAGATCAGGGCGGAGATGAAAACTGAAAACAGGCTTTCCCACCATAAGTACCGCATGATTCGGGTGAAGGTTTGCTTGAGGTTGGTATTGATAATCATGGTTTTCCGGTTTCCCTGGGTTCACTGCAACCGTGTCATCGCTGGTTTACAAGGGGGTATTCATACAAAACGGGAAGAACACGTGATGAATGTACCCCTTTCTAACAAAAAACCGGGCTGAATGCAAAAGCCCTCCAAGTAGAAACCTATAAACAGCCTTGTCGAACCGTATTCTATAGGATTACCCTGGTGCGGTCGACATGGCCTGAACCCGGAAAACCGGCCATCCGGAGTAATGAGTTACGGCGCTCTTTTGGGTATAATAACTGAAAGCAGTGAGGCTTAAAGTAATCTGAACCGTCACCGGAATTGGACTTTCGCCATTCAAGCCAGAGTTGCCGGATGCACCCCTGATGACTGAATGAGGCGTTCCCAGCCCGCTCCGGCGTTTGGCTCCCGGTTTTCATGCCAACTGCCGCCACGCTGCCATTCCCAAGCAATGTTTTAAAAAGAAAATAGGAAACCGACTTATGGATTCATCGGGCAGCACAACGCCTGGGCGGGCTTTGCCGTTCCCTGCCAGGGATTTTATGGCCTCCATCGTGGTCTTTCTGGTGGCGCTGCCTCTTTGCCTGGGCATCGCCATCGCCTGTGGCGCTCCACCCATGCTGGGGCTGGTCACCGGGATTGTGGGCGGCATCGTGGTGGGGCTTATTTCGGGTTCGCCGTTGCAGGTAAGCGGCCCGGCTGCTGGGCTAGTGGCCCTGGTGGGCGAGGTGATCACCGATTTTGAAATGGGCGGGCTGGGTATTATTTTACTGGTAGCGGGCCTGTTGCAGGTTCTATGTGGCGCGCTGAGGTTGGGACAATGGTTCCGGGCGATTTCCCCCGCCGTGATTGAGGGCATGCTGGCCGGGATTGGCGTATTGATTATCGTCAGCCAGTTCCACGTGATGCTGGACGTCACCCCGGAAAGCAACGGCCTGGCCAATATCGTTTCCATTCCCCAAACCATCCTGAAAGGTCTGTTCCCGCTGGATAACTCCAGTCATCACCTGGCGGCCATGCTGGGATTGATGACCGTGGCCATCCTGCTGCTGTGGAACCTGATGCCGAAAGCGGTCAAAGTGCTGCCGGGCAGCTTGATGGCGGTGGTTATGGCCACCCTGGCGGCCGATTGCATGAACTGGCCGGTCAAATTCGTGACCATTCCCCGTGATTTTCTCTCGGTTTTCACGTTTCCCACCTGGGAACGCTTTGGCCTGCTGGCCGATCCGCAAGCCTGGGTGCTGGCGTTCACCATTGCCATCGTGGCCAGCGCGGAAACCATGCTCAGCGCCTCCGCCGTTGACCAGATGCATCAAGGCCCGCGCACCCGCTACGATAAGGAAATGGTGGCTCAAGGCATCGGCAACGCCATTTGCGGCTTTCTGGGCGCTTTGCCCATGACCGGCGTGATTGTGCGCAGTTCCGCCAATATCCAGGCGGGCGCCCAAACTCGGTTATCCGCCGTATTGCATGGCGTCTGGCTGCTGGCGCTGGTCAGTTTCTTCCCGCATTTGCTGGAAATGATTCCCCGCTCCTGTCTGGCCGCTATTCTGGTTTACACCGGCTACAAGCTGATGCAGCCCAAGGCCATCCGCAAGTTGTGGAACATCAGTCTTTGGGAAGTGGTGATTTACGGGGTCACGCTGGTGACGGTGGTTTCCACCAACCTGCTGGAAGGCGTCATCGCCGGGACGCTGCTGGCCGTTATCAAGCTCTTGTATACGCTTTCCAACCTGCAAGGCAAAGCCATAGAGGAAGATGGCTGCGTGAAGCTATTTCTGAAAGGCAGCGCCACGTTCCTGAGCCTGCCCAAGCTGGTATCCATACTGGAACGGCAGCCCCTGGGCCGCGAATTGCACGTGTACGTGGACGAGTTGAACCATATCGATCATGCCTGCATGGAATTGCTGCAAAGCTGGGAGCATCAGTACGAAAATTCCGGCGGTACGCTGACCGTGGAATGGCAGGCTCTGCGTGATAAGTTGCCTGACAGAAGGAAAAATAGCGAACCGAGAACCAGCGGTCGTCGTAAAACCGATGCAGCGTCCAAGTAAAGGGATGTCGCGCAGGGCTTTCAGGTAAGGCAATTTCGTCAGGTTTTTGGTGGTCAACTTAAAAATCGATGGGCTAGGAAATCACCCAGTGGTTTTTGGGGTTGATAAGCGCCTGGTCTGATTCGCGTAATAATTCGGTGAGTTTTTGCTTGAGCGGCGCAATGGCCGTATGGGTGTTTTTTTCGAATTGCTCGCCGTGTTGCGCGGCCAGTTCACGCAATTCGTTGCCCAGCATGGCGCTGGTGTACTGGTTCAGTTTACTCTGCCAATCCATAACGCTGTCCTGGGTTTTGGCCAGAAAAGCGGTAAACACGGCGTTCTCTACCGTTTTCAGTTGTTCCAGCGCATGGGTGAAACCATCCACCAGTTGCGGGCTATAACCGTACAAGTCAGTGTAGGCGGATTCCAGCTTTTCCTCCAGCACCGTGTGCCGGATTTCGTTGCGGGCGGCGTTTAGGCTTTTCCACAGGTAATCCCGCGTTTTAATCACGTTCTGGTTTTTTTCCAGCATTTCGCTGGTTTCCACGTATAGCGGTTGGGCGTTTTCAAAGATCGACAGGTTCAGTTCGCGCCAGCGTTCCAGTTTGCCCAGCACGTTGGCGCAGGCGTTGCGAATGTTGGTGGCCAGTTCCTTTTCCCGTATGCGCTTGCTTTGCACCCAGGCGGAATAAAGCGTGTAGAGGGTAATTAAAATGGTTACGAGCGTGAGTATGTCGCCCACTGTAATTTCCGGCTTAATGTAGAAATGGGCGACGCTCGCCGCATCCGGCGCATTGCTGGCCATGCTGTTCCTCCCGCCTCCTGAATGCGAATTAAGCTTGCTTCATTCATAATTAATGATAAGGATACAACATAAAAAATAGAATTGAAAAGCCGCTCAGCACCCAAAGCCCAACGGGGATTTCCCGGCTTTTCCCGGCCACTGCTTTTGCCAGTGGGTACACAATAAAACCTGCGGCCATGCCCATGCCCAGGTTGTAGGTAAAACTAATCAGCGCGATGGTGACAAAGGCGGGGATTAATTCGCTCAGGTCGTTAAAATCAATGTCTTTTACCGGGGAAAGCATGAGGCAACCGACCGAAATCAGGGCGGGGCCGTAGGCACAGGGCGGCACAATGGTCAGCAGCGGAAAAAACAGCAGGGCGATTAAGAAGAACAACGCGGTGAACACGGCGGTCAACCCGCTTCGTCCGCCTGCCTCAATGCCGGTGGCCGATTCAATGTATGCGCCGGAAGCCGTGGTTCCCAAAACCGCACCGGCCATGGTGGCGAATGAGTCGCACAGCATGGGCTTTTCCACTTCCGGCAGGTTGCCCTTTTCATCCAGAAAGCCGCCGATGTAGGAGACCCCGATGAGCGTACCCATAGTGTCCACGAACAGGATGACGAACAGGGTCATAATTACCGGGAAAAATTCCGGCCTGAGCGCCCCGGCAATATCCAGCTTCCCGAAAGTGGGAGCCAGGGAAACCGGCAGGCTGATGAATTCCGTGGGTAATTTGACGAGGCCCAATGTGGTGGCCAGCAGCGTGGTAACCAGTATTCCCAGCAAAATGGCGCCGGTGGTTTTTCTGATTTGCAATGCGGAAATCAGCAGAAAACAAAAAATCGCCAGCAGGGTAGCAGGTTCGGTTAAATTGCCCACCTGCACCGGCGCGCCCGGAACGCCCAGTTTGACGATGCCGGTTTCATTCAACCCGATAAACGCCAGAAAGAATCCAATGCCCACCGAAAAGGCGATTTTCAACGATTGGGGGATTGCGCCGACCAGCCAGCCCCTCACCTTTAAAACGGTGAGCAGGGCAAAAATCAGCGCGCTGATAAACACGGCTCCCAAAACGGTTTGCCAGTGGTAGCCCATGCCTTTTACCAACGTGTAGGCAACAAAGGCGTTTTCACCCATGTAGGGCGCAATGGCGAAGGGCCGTTTAGCGTAAACGCCCATGAGCATTGTACCGATAAACGCAGTGAGGATGGTGGCGATTATGCTTGGCCCTAACGGAATTCCGGCTGCTTCCAGAATTTTGGGGTTGACCACGATGATATAAGCCATGGTGATAAACGTGGTTAATCCGGCCAGAAATTCCCGGCGGGGTGTTGCGCCCAGTTTTTCAAGCTCAAAGTATCGGAAGATCGAAGACAGGACTCTCACCGCTAGTAAGCCGCGCCTGCGGTCGCCGCAGCTTGCAGTTGATCCAACTCATGGTAGTAACGCTGCTTATCGGCCTGGGGGATCCAACTGGCCTCAAAGCTGTTTTTGGCCAGTTGAACCAGTTCCACCGGCCCTAAGTACAGGCTTTGCGAAACGGCCTGGTAGTTCTCATTCAAATAGCCGCCGAAATAAGCCGGGTCATCGGAATTGACGGTGACGCAAAGCCCCTGGCTCAGTAGCGTTTTAAGGTTATGGTTTTCCATTCGATCAAACACGCGAAGCTTGATGTTGGAAAGCGGGCATACGGTCAGCGGAACCCGTTCCTGGCGCAATTTTTCCACCAGGGCGGGATCTTCCAGGCAGCGCACCCCATGGTCAATCCTGCGAACTTTCAGCAAATCCAGCGCCTGCCGGATGTATTCGGGCGGGCCTTCCTCCCCGGCG
The DNA here is from genome assembly GCA_902168245.1 of Candidatus Melainabacteria bacterium. GTDB lineage: Bacteria > Cyanobacteriota > Vampirovibrionia > Vampirovibrionales > Vampirovibrionaceae > Vampirovibrio. The sequence continues at coordinate 20,206 of CABHPA010000161.1, read as the reverse complement.
TGGGCCACGGTCAACAAGCCTTCGTGGCGGGCGCGATCGAAAACGGCCTTGAATTTTTCGGGCGGGTTGCCCATTTCCGAAGAATCCAGCCCCACCGCCTTAATCCACTGCTTGAACGGCAGCGCATCATCCAGTGTTTTCATGGCCGCATCGGCGCTCAGGTGGCGCAGGAAACATAAAATGAGATGCGAGGTGACGCCGTACAGGTATTCGGCATCGTAAAGCGCCCGGTGGATGCCCTTGATCGCGGTCTCAAACTTGACGCCCCGGTCGGTGTGGGTTTGCGGATCGAAGAAAATTTCCACGTGCCGCACGTTTTGCTTGGCGACCCGATCCAGGTAGGCTCGGGTGAGATCGTAAAAATCCTGCTCGTGAATCAGCGCCTGGGCGCCCTCGTAATAAATATCCAGAAAGGATTGCAGGTTGTGGAAATTATACGCTTCCCGCAGCGCCTCAACGCTTTTAAAGCGCAGCGCCACCCCGTTTCGACGGGCGATTTCAAACATGAGTTCCGGTTCTAGGGTGCCCTCAATATGCAGGTGCAATTCCGCCTTGGGCATGCGGGCGATGAAATGTTCCGGGTTGAATGTCACGCTGGTCATGGCCTGTTTTTGCCCCCTACGATCATTAAAACGGTTTCCATTCCGCTCCCATTTCGCCAGTCTGGTTCTGGATGAAGTCCGATGGGCGCTGTCGGTTCCCTGAAACACCAGTTTAAGGCGTGTTGAGTCCTGTGTCCAGACCGCCGCCGGGTTTTGCGGTTGCGGGTTGAAGATCGTCCTTGTGCAGTTGCCCCGCTCGTAGTATGGTAATCTTTGTGTCCATTCGAGGAAAGCGCATGATCGGCCTGCAACAGTCGCTGGAAATTGTTTTGCTGGAGGTAGAGCAACTCAATATTCATGCAAGCCCCTATTACCAGATTCGTTATCAGGTAGCGGGCAGCAACGCGACGCAGGAAATGCGCATCAACCCGGAAGCATTCTATCCTAACCCCCATCCGGGCGATCGGGTCGCGGTCAACCTGCTGATGGGCAATATCATGGGAGCTTCCAAGCTGGGTTGAACCGGTGAGGCGTGTCCGTTATACAGTATGCAGGCTCGATAGTTGTATCGAGTCAGTTGTAGGAGAGATGCTATATGCAACGTTGTCCTGTTTGCAACGGCAGAACCCTGATGGTGGATGAGCGTTATAAGTGCATGAATGCATCTTGTTCCGGCAGCAAGCTGGAAGCGGAGCCGGAAGGCGTGGTGTGCCGCTGCGGCGAAACCATGAGCTACCAGGGCGAAGATTCCTGGGGCCAGCCCAATTACACCTGTATCCACTGCGGGGCCACCCGAAGGATTGAGCGATGACCCGGCGGGCCAAGGCGCTTCAATTAAAGCGCGCCCGAATGATGTTGCGTTGCGGCCTGTTGTTGGGTAGTTGCCTGATCCTGTTGACGGGCGGGGCGTTGCTGGTCAGCGGCTGTGCCTCCAAGCCGGTGGCTGCCGTGGAAGGCCCGGATGGGGTGCAAACGGCCAAGGTGGTGGTTCGCCACGGATATAACCCTGGAACCATTGAGGCCAAGGCCGGAAAGCCCCTGAAACTGGAATTCTACCGGGATGAAGAGCCGGAAGTGGAAAGTTGCGACAAGGATCTGGTAATTCCGTCGGAAAGCGTGAGCATTCCCTTGCCGGTACATGAAAGCCAGATTGTGGAAATCAAGCCTCATGCCGCTGGAGAGATTGAGTTCAAATGCGGCATGAACATGATGAAGGGCAAAATTATTTTTAAATAGGCGGCGATATGGCCTTATAAGTCAGGCCCGGAACTGGGCAAGCACAGGACAAACCTTTGAGCGCTATGCCCCTAATGCTTGAAAGACGGTTGGAGAGTGGTTTGAGCGGATTGGTTGCCTTCGTTCTGGTTGGTGCGGGAAATGGCGGTGTCGTCAAACGGTTGTAGGCTGACGGCGCTTTCGCCATTCTGTTTGCCTTGCCTCGCGTGGGCGGTGGAAGCGTCTGATGCGCCAGCAGGTGTTTGTTGCGCGCTGGCGGCGTATAAATCCTCGCCTTTTTTCCAGTTGGCGCTGTAAAGCCTGCGAATGGCCTGAATATCCCTGCGGGAAAGCTTGGGCTCGTAAGGGGTGTTGTCCCGGTGCCAGCGTCGCATGCCCACCATAATATCGCCCTGGTTATCGCTATGCCCCGAAATACCCAACGCATGCCCCATTTCATGCAGTATGTTGCATTTAATATCTTTTTCCGGTACGCCCACCGTTTTAATTTCCACGCTGGCGTGACCCACGCTGTAGTTGGTGATGCCTGCCACATAGTGGTCATCGAAGGTGGGAACCCAGTCCAGGGTGATATCCGCATCGCGTCGTTTATTGGTTTCCACAAAGCTCAACCGGCCATCCAGCGCCTGTGACCAACTTTTCAGGCTCTCAACGGCGTAATCCCGGTATTGGGATTTATAGAGTTCCTTTTTGCGCGGATGGGTTTCAATGAATACTTTCAGTGGTTTATCCAGCGGTTGGAGTAGCCGGAAGGTGCGCACGGACTCCCAGTTGTCCCCGAACGTAATGTCGTAGTCCTGCGAAACGGACATGGCGGCGCTGGCCTGGGTAACATAAGCCTTGCCGATCGGCTCTGTGGGGGTACCTGCCAGTCCGATTGAAAAAGCGGCGTTCAGGCATAATTCCGCAGCAATGAAACCCCCTGCCAGGGCAGTCCAAAACTTCATTCGCTCACTTTCCACGCTTTGCCATCCGAGTAAAAAATATTATGCCACAGTAAAAATAAAAAAACAACCATTAAGATGCAAATGAATCTACACCAAACGATGGAAATGGGCAGCTCTTCAGTTAATGTGATTTGGCATCGCTATTGATCGCATGGTTTTTGCGGAAGCTCGACCTTAAAAATGCCGCAATGCTTTATGGCTGAGCTATGTTTAAACGCCAAAAAGCGGGAAGGCGTTGGTATTGTTTTGCTGGCCTTCCCACTTTGCTGGTTTGGTAGAACCCGTTTAGGTTTATTGACTGCCGTGTCTGTTGTTTCGGGCTGCTTCCCGCAACCCCTTGTTTTCGCCGTGGGTGGCTTGCCAGTTCTGGTGATTTGCCTGCCGGGTGGATTTGCGCAGCGCCTGGTTTTCCGTCCGGGTTGCCTGACGGTTTTGCCGCATCTCCTGCCGGGCGCTCATCAGGTTGGCTCGCTTTTCCGCTGGCGTCAGGCTGGAATCCGAATGGTTGGCCTGCTTGGCCGCTTGCATGGTGGCGTGGTTTTCCTGACGGGTTTCCATGCGGTTTTGCTTGGCCTGCTGGTGTGTTTCGGCCCAGTTGGCATGGTTTTCCTGGCGGGTGGCCTGCCGGTTGGTATGGATTTGCTGCCTGGTTTCCCCGGCGAAGCTAATGGCGGCTCCCAGCACCCCAAGGGCCAGGCAGAGGGCTAAACTGGTTTGAAATGGTTTCATGGGCATCCTCATTATTCTTATTTATTCAACAACGCTTTTATGGCGCAAAATAGCCAGCGAACGGCCAGACAATTTTGCATGTCGATATGTACCCAATACCCTCTGGAAAACCCTTGTAAACGCTTTGTTAAGTCGGGTTGCCTAAAACGCTGAATCACAAAAGGCCGCAAACATTTTGCGACTGGCTAAATGTCGTTTTTCAAAATGCTGTTCGGTTTCCGACCAGATGGCGGCCTTTTGGCTTTCGCCCAGGCTGTCCGATTCCCGTAGCCATTCCGCGATAACGGCCATAGAAACTTCCGGGTGGAATTGCACCCCGTAAGTTTTATTGCCGGGTCGATTGAGCCGGTACGACTGCCGGGGACACCATTCGGACGCCGCCAAAGGAACCGCATCGGGTGGCCAGTGAAAGGTGTCTTCATGCCATTGGAATTGCGGCGCGCCTTCCAGGTGGCAAAGCACTGGATCGGCCAGCCCTTGCGCGGTGAGTTGCAGCGGTGTCCAGCCGATTTCCTTGATTTCTTGCCCGCCAATTTTATTCTTTTCGACGATTGCGCCCAAGCTGCGGGCAATCATCTGACTGCCCAGGCAAATGCCGAAAACCGGCAAATTCTGCGAGATGGCGTTGCGAATCATGCGCTGTTCCGGCTGCATGAACGGGTGGATGTGATCATCCGCCGCGCTTTCTTTTCCGCCCAAAATGACTAGCCCGGTGATGCCTGAGAGATCGACATGAGCTTCGTTCAATTGATGGCAGTCCACATAGGTAAATGGCAGGCGGCGGGCGCTTAACACCTCTTGCAGCGCGCCTAGCGTATTGTTTTGCACATGGTGGATGATCGCGATGCTCATAGTCTTATTGTACCCAGTTTTTTCAGCATCAAGCCCTGGGAATTACAGGAGGCGCTTCGCGTGTGCGGTTTGGGTTTAAATATGGCTGGGCTTGGGTATGAGAAGTAAGACGCGTCTGCCGTTTTTAAGCGCAAAAAAACTGGAAGGCTAAAATGATACGGAATTTGCTAAAAGTTCCCTTCTTTGAGGAATGGAAACAGCTTTATAGAGGGGAGCTATCGGTTCAAAAAGTTTTTTGGCAATATGGCGTACTTTGCACCATACTTTTATATTCTGCAGCCATTTTGGGTGATCTTGTTTTTAATGGACTAAGTTCAATCCTTGTATTGATCTTGGCAATTTACTTATGGTTTATTACCAATCAGTTGTATAAACGCGTTTCAAGTTGGATATTCAAATTACCTCTATTAATAATGGGTCCAGTCTTTTCTGGTATGTTGATTTTGGGATTATTTGCCACTCCAATGTGCGGTTGTGGTGGAGATGTAAATAAGGGAATGAATACCGCAATCACCAGGGAAGCAATAGCAATGCTTTCAAGTGCCTTTTCTGTTAATCAATCGAAGAAACATCCGATGGTGAACTCGATTGGGCTTAAAGATCTTATGATTGAGATGAGCTATGTAACGACTACGGAAGAAAAACAAATCGATTCTGTTGCGGGTGAGCAATCGTTTTCTTGTGCAAACGCTCAATTTACCTGCTTGCAATTGCATAACGGCAGTATTCTAGCGTTTGAAAATAAAGAAACCTTCGGTGGCAATCAAAAAAATCGAGCGATTAAAGTGCTGCTTGATCCTGATGGAGCATATAGCGGCAAAACAACCTCGGCAGAGGATTTTAACGGGAATGTCAAAGCAGTTGCCTTATATTTGTATTCGGATGGCTTTATTGCTAGCGATGCCACTTTGCGGCCTAATACGCAATCCAACCTGCATCACTACAAAACGGATTCAGAGAAGGTTCCACTATGGCTCCGTAAGGAAGAGGACGCTACTTTTTTGACTCGCTGAAAACCCAAAAATAGAGAATGCCTGGTGTAACCGTTAAAACTGGAGTGTTAAGGCACAGGTGTTGATAAAGCCCTGTTTGAATTTAATTCCGTGACCGGAAAGAGGGAAATACCAAATAAGGCTTCAGTGACTGTTGTGATGAAGGCGAATGCTGTATCACGTTTGTGCCGAACTCTCCAATCCGTTAACCCCGAGGGCAAAGTCAACCGGAAGCCGATTGAATGGGCTTTCCCCGAAATTAACTTGGCTACACCAAGCAATGTTTGTATATTAACGGTGCTTTACTACGCTGTATATAGTAAGTTAAGCAACTTAACAATTAACATTGTGTTAATAGATAAAAGAATTTTAAAGCTAAGACCAGATTACACGAAAACAGGCCACTCTGGGATAAGAGCGGCCTGTTTTTTGTTTAATAAATATTTAAAATTATTTTGTCAATTATGGAGTGTCTAAAAATTTTATTTCTTCGTAGCGTGGAATAAACAGATCTTCGAGTTCAATCAGCTTGTCTGGCTGGTCGCCTGTAAGATCGTTCTCCAGCGTGGACAAATAGGCCCGGTTTTTGACATTGCCTTGTTCTTTACCGTATTTGGCATTGGAAATCACCATGGGTCCAACCTCCTCTTGCACTCAATACTCGGTTTTTTATTTTTTTGGGTTAGGTTGCTTAATTTAATGCGTTGTCACTAGGGTGATGTTATTGCAAGTTATTAACTTTTCTTTCTCCGCCAAACAAAATACCACGAGGCGGATGAATCGGCCTCCCTCTTCCGGGCAGTATTCCATTGTATATATTGCAAAAAGAATAAAACCCGCCGAATGCCGAACCATAATTAACCCCTGGTTTGGAAATATGGGGAAGGGATTTCAGGCTTCGGCGGGTGATCTGGAGAATGGCTAAAGGGTATTATCCCCTTTGCGTGGAGACATGCGTATGTTATTTCACCTGGATTTCAATATTGCGTTTACGGGCAACACTGGTTTTGGGCAGGGTAATTTGCAGAATGCCAGCCTCATACGAGGCTTCAATGGTCTCTGCGTCAATGCCGTCCTGAAAGCTGAGCTGCTTGTTGAATTTGCCGTGGCGCACCTGGCTGAACAGGGTTTTCTCGCCCGGCTGCGGCTCAGGGGCATGGACTTCCCCGGAAATATTGAGCGTTTTGGGCGTGGCTTCCAGTTGCACATGTTCGCCCACGTTTTGGGTCGGCAAGCCGGGCAGGCTCATTCTTACGCGGTAATACCCCTCGGATTCCGCCACATCAATGGGCGGGTTCAGGGCGGTCTGGCCGGAAACAGGCGTGAACAGATGATCCAGCTCCCGGCGCAGCAGGTTCATTTCGCTCAACTCATCCAGGGGTGTCGACCATTTCAGCATAGACATAATAAACGGCCTCCTTTCGGCTCGAACTTTCAATACGTTGCCATGACTGAATTTAACCTTGTAAGCTCATTATAGGAATTTCTGAGTTTTATTCGCTGGTTTTTAAGGTTTTAGAGCCTGTATTCACAGATAAGGTAGTTTGTGGATAATGTTTGGATAGAGGAGGAGTGAGTATGCCCTATTCAAGCGATTTAAGCGATGCGGAATGGTTATTGGTGGAAGATTTATTTGCAGTCGGCAACTATGGTACGAGTCGTCAACATGCGGTTCGTGATTTGCTGAACGCTGTTTTTTATTTAACGAAAACGGGCTGTCAATGGCGGATGTTGCCGAGTGATTTCCCGCCGTATTCTACCGTTCATAGCTTTTTCCACCGTGCTAAAAAGCGAGGAATCTGGGAGAAACTGTTGCAGCGATTAGTGAGCAGGAGTCGTGTGGCTCAAGGGCGAAACGCACAGCCAAGCTTTTCACTGATTGACTCACAGAGTGCCAGGACAACAGGAAATGCCGCACAGCGAGGCATTGACGGTGGAAAAAAAAGTAAAAGGTCGTAAGCGTCATATTGTCACGGACACACAGGGGCATCTGCTACATGTGAAAGTTCATGCCGCCAATGAACACGATACAATCGCAGGCTGCCTTGTTTTTGAAGAGGCTCTTTGTAAATATCCCAGCCTGCTTGGTGTTTGTGCGGATGCGGGATATCGGGGAACGTTCGTTGATTACGTGCAACTCTATCTAACGTGCCTGGTTGAGATTGTTGAGCGCTTGCCAGCAGGCTGGAGGCTTCTGCCTAAACGTTGGATTGTAGAGCGAACGCTGGCCTGGCTGAATCCCTTTAGACGCCTGTCCAAAGATTACGAAATAACCACAGCCTCCGAAGAGGCTTTTGTTACTCTCGCTCATTCCAGACTACTGCTCAAGCGATTAACCAATCTGTGAATACAGGCTCTAAGATATAAAATTATGCAAATTAAAGATATTGTTTTAAAGATTTTAATTATAGGCATTGAAGATGTTAGTGCCTTGTATGAAGTTCTATGGGATTTTTCTGAAGAAAAACCTACTATAGATATAAAATTTCAAATCTTTAAAATTGTGGAGAAATTATTACAATTTGGTTTAATTAAACTTTATTGGTGTAAGGAACCTTATGGGGAGTTAACAGAAATCCATTCTACTCAAGAGGCAATAGAATTACTTACACAGGAAAAATACTGGACTCCCCCTGAACAAGATTCGCTATGGTTAAGATTTGAAACAACAAAAGCAGGGGAGGATGTATATAAACAAATATATCAAGGTGAGGATAATTCATTTATAAAAAAAATAGAAGGTCTTACAGATTAGGGACGGCGGGTGAGTTTGAGCAAAGGAGCGAGCAATAAAACCTTCTTTTACCTGGGCCAATCTCTCTTGAGTGATGGTACGTCTCGATTCTTGCATGGGACGGGCATTGATCAGCCCTTGCAACTGGATACCAGCCTGGGAACTCAATCCTACTTGCAGGATCACTTGGGCTCTACTTCTCAACTGGTGGATAGCTTGAACGGCAATAGCAAGGCTCGTTACGATTACAAAAGCTACGGCAAACTGGAAGGTGAGGGGAATAATCCCCAAGCCAGCAATCCGTTCACCTACACCGGCCGGGAAGATGATGGCACCGGTTTGCTGTATTACCGAGCTCGCTATTATGATCCGGAATTGGAAGTCTTCTAGTCTCTACATGCGATTGGAAATCTGGGAGTTGAACGTTTAAATAGCTAATCCGTCTTGAATGTGATCAAGGGGAGGATTCAGTCATGAAATGCAGACGTTGTGGGGAAGAGAGTCGGGTGATTAAGAGTGGCTGGGTACGGGAGAAACAGCGTTGGCATTGTAAAGATTGTCAATTTCACTTCGTGGAGCAGGATGAGCGATGCAAACCAGACTCGCTTCACCAGGAAGTCGTTCGACTATATTGTAGTGGCCTCAGTTACAATCGTTCCGGAAAATTGAAAGGAATATCCCATACAACTGCCCGACGTTGGGTCAGTCAATATGCTGAAAGCTTGCCTGAGCGTCCCGAGATGGAATCAACCGTTGTCGAGCTGGATGAACAATGTAGCTTTGTGGGAAAAAAAAGAAAATAAATGCTGGATTTGGAAAGCCGTAGACTTTGTCAGCGGACGATTATTGGATTGGGAAATTGGAAGTCGGACAACTGCTACGTTTCGTAAATTGTTTCAGGAAACATTCCTGCATCCAGCTTTATATTGTAGCGACGATTGGTCATCCTACTCGGCTTTGATTCCGGCAGAACGCCTTGTAATCGGAAAGGCAGGTACTTACCGCGTAGAAGGACACAATAGCAATACTCGACATTGGTTTGCCCGATTTCGTCGCAGAAGCAAAGTTGTTTCTAAAACCATTCCCGCTATTCAACAAGCACTCAAACTCCAGGCCTTTGAATATCTCCTCTGGCCTCCTTACTCAGCTATTTAAATGTTCAACTCTCGGAAATCTTAATCTATATTAAATGAGCAACGCCTTATTGTTTGGTGTCCTCCTGGAAAGGTGGTAATGCTAAAAAGAATTGACTTCCCTTTCCTAATTCAGTTTGAACCCAAATCCTACCGTGGTGAATATCCATAATCTTTTTAGAGAGGTATAAGCCAATTCCTGCCCCTGCATGAAATCGTCTATTAGTTGGTTCGCATTGATAGAAGAGAGCCTTTAAATACTGATCTTCAATACCAATACCTGTATCTCGAATAATCAAAATAACTTCAGATTCTACGAATTGACTTTCTATCGTAATAATTCCTTTTGAGCTGGTATATTGAAAGGCATTATAAAGTAAATTATTCAAAACACGCTTAATGCCGAAGGGGTTTATACGCACTTCAGGTAAGGATTTTTCAAGTTTCAATTCCAGCGCAATGCTTTTGGATTCAGCAATATATTGGAATATTGGTACAACCTGTTCACATATCAGGTGATTCAGGTTCGTCAGCTCAAAACGGCCCTGAAAGTTAAGGATTTGATTTGAAAAGACCGATAAAATATTGTCAACCAAGTGTCCTTCATAGCGTCTGGTTTGAATCAATTCCTGAATTAACTCGACTTGTTCCGGTTCTGTACGGCCAAAACTACCTGCTTTTAGCTGTTCAAGTAGATTGATTGATGTTGCAATTGGGTTTCTCAAATCATGAGCTAATGTTGAAACAATCAAGTCTTTTGCCTGTTGCAAGGTGTTTAATTCCTGCTTGTTTTGTGCCTCTCGTTGGCGCAACTTGTGATCGGCCAGTTCACGCTTAATGGCAGGGTTAAGCCGCACTAGACGATCCTTCAGCACATAATCTCTCGCCCCTGCCTGCATGGCTTTTACGGCTAAATCCTCACCCACAGTGCCTGAGACCACAATGAGCGGAATATCCAATCCGCTATCCTTTAAGAGCTTAATGGCTTTTAAGGCATCAAAACTTGGGAGGCTATAGTCCGCAATAATAATATCCCAGGGCTTACGGATTAAAGCATCTCTCATTTCGGCTTCAGTTTCTATACGCTCTATTCTAGGTTTAAAACCACTGCATTTAAGTTCATCTTCTATAATTTTAGCATCGACTTGACAATCTTCGGCCATTAACACTTGTATTAACAAACTTGAATCATCACCAACCAAGTTTGCTAATGTCCCAGGTAAAACACCTGATAATTGGCTTATCATTTATTTCTATCCTAACCACTACCTACTACAAGTCTCCAGAAGCATAAGTTATTATCGTTTCCCTAGACTTAAATACACAATAGCCTAGTCGAGTAATACCAAATTCAAGAAGTATTTAGGCTGTGCAGTGAGTTTGCAACCGCTTGAGTCAGCCAGTTATTGCCGAGGAACTGCTTCACCCGTTCGGCATCAAGTAAGAACGCTTCCAGAATGGTCACTATGGCTTCTTCAAGGTCATCCAGACTTTCCCAGACCCGGTTTGAAACGCCATCCTTGACGATATCCCAGAGTCGTTCCACCGGATTCAACTCCGGACTGTAGGGAGGAAACGGCAATAGTCGAATCTGTTCAGGCAAGGATTCATCACCAGGCTTGGGGTGGAACCCCGCATTGTCCCAGAGCAGAATATGGTAGGCCTCGGGTTCAGTGGCCACCAGTTCACGTAAAAAGACTTCGTCCAGGCAAACTGGTAGTCGAAAGAGCATCTGGGCTTCACCTTGGGTGATTTCCAAGGCCCCATACAGATAGCTGGCCAAGTATTTCGCCTGATACGGCGCCAGGACCCGGATGCCTTTCATACCCCAAACCCTGCGAACCACCGTAATTAAGCCATACCGAACTTCATCCTCCACCCAAATCCGGATGGGTTTCTGAGGGTCTGGTAAAGTGTAAATCACTTGGCAGAGAGTGGCTTCCAGCTCCAGTTTGAACGATTCCTGGGCATTGGTATTTTTTTCACATGGCTTTTTCTCGGGGCTTTCAACGTGCCACCCAGCTTGTGTAACCAATAATAGACACCGTTTATAACCGGACAACTGGCTTGTTTGAGTGCCTCATGAGTTTCTAGAGCCTTTCTCCAGCGCCCTTGTACTAACCCTTGTCTCCAGAGTTCCTGGTGCTCCACCGTTAAAGAGGCGGGACGTCCGGTAGGTTTCTGCTTCATGAGCAAGGCCGGAATGCCGCCTTCTCGAAAGGCCTTGATCCAACGTGAGATGGCCCCACGGCTTCGCTTTGCTTCAATAGATGGGCAATTTCACGAGTCGTGTGAGTCCCCGCCATTCCCAGCTTAATGACCAGCAGCTTTTCGGCTTCCAGTTTTCCATGCTGAGCCTGGTAGGCCGCTTCTATCTCTTCCAAATTCCCTACAATTCTCAACATTTCCATCCCCCCTCCCGTTTCTCCTCACCCCATTATAGTCTGGCCTTCCCACTTTTTAAAGTTGGTATAACTGGAAAGAGATCTTCTGTTAAGTTTTGTGTATAGCCCAATACTCTCTGATTTGCCAGTTGAATATGTCAATAGCAAGCAAATCGAGTGGCACTATATGCATACAAGGTTTTATTTTAATGCGCTCATGACCGTCAGCATATACAATTAGATAATAAACACGCTCCATTAATGGAATACAACAGAATAATATCAGCCTTATGCAAAAACCTTTAAAAATATTGTTTGTGGAAGATTCGTTAATTGATACAGTAGTCATCCAAGACGAATTGAAAATGGCATCGCTTTCTTTTACCTCTTTGCGGGTTGAGACGCCAGAAGACTTTCGGGCAGCCCTACAGAGTCAAGATTGGGACATTATCTTTTCAGATTACAATATGCCTAGATTCAATGCTTTGGCCGCAATGGAAATTCTGCAGCAAAGCGGACTGGGTATTCCATTTATCATTATTTCAGGCAGCATTGGGGAGGATTTAGCCGTAGAAGCCCTACATAAAGGGGCTGATGATTATTTAATGAAAGACAACCTCGCTCGACTGATACCCGCCCTGGAGCGAGAGTTAAGGGACGTGAGTGAGCGTCAAGCCCGTAAGAAGGTAGAGGCTCTGTTACTGGAGTCGGAAAACAGTTACCAGCGTCTGGTAGAAGGCATTAAGGATTACGGCATTTTTATGATTGATCTTTCTGGTAAGGTATTAACCTGGAATATAGGGGCTGAGCGTATTTTTGGCCACACTGCCAACGAGATTATCAGAGAGCCATTTACTCATTTTTTTGGGGAAGAAGACTGCGTAAAGGGCTATCCTATGAGCAAGCTAGATACTGCGACTTTGCAAGGCAGCATTGACTTTGAGGCCCAGTTGGTTCGCAAAGATGGTAAATGTTTCTCTGCGCATAATGTCCTGACTTCTGTGTATGGGGAGCAAGGCGCTTTAATGGGCTTTTCAATCATTGTGAGGGATATTACCGAACGCAAGCAAGCGGAGGAGGAGAATAGAAAACTAGCTCAGGAGCTAGAACAAAGGGTTATTGCCAGAACTGCTGAATTAGAGCTTGTCAATCAGGAGCTGGAAAGTTTTATTTATTCGGTTTCTCATGATCTCAGGGCACCGCTTCGGAACTTAGTGAAATTAAGCAAAATCCTGGCCCGTTACGCGGAATCGCTATCGCTGGAAGGTCAGCAGTATCTGACATTTATTGAAGACTGTAGCCAACAGGCACTAAAGTTGATCGATGCCCTACTGGATTTATCGCGAGTCAATCGTTCCCCATTGAAAAATCAGACAATTGATTTATCAACTCTAGCCTATGAATTGGCTGAAGAGTTTAAGCGTGCTGAGCCGGAGCGTCAGGTCGAATTCAAGATAGCACCGGGATTAATTGCACAAGGAGACGCTATATTGATGCGGGCGGCCATGCAAAATTTATTAGAAAATGCCTGGAAATATACGGCAAAAGCACCCTCTGCTGTTATTGAATTCTTTTCAAAACAACTCGACAACAAAACAGTTTTTTGTCTTAAAGATAATGGTGTCGGATTTGATCCAGATTATTCCCACAAGCTTTTTCAAGCATTTCAAAGGCTACATCCTGTTACGGAATTCCCAGGTACTGGTATTGGACTGGCTACAGTACAAAGAGTGATTCACCGACATGGTGGTCATATATGGGCAAAAGGAGAAGTTGGTAAAGGAGCTACCTTCTTGTTTTATTTGGCACCTGTATAAGTGACTGAGACCCACGTCCGGCACCGTTCAAAAATTGAGTGTCAGGGCCGAAAAGAGAAATGGCTGCCAGCCTATAGAAAACGGTGCATGATATAGGTGTTAACCAACCCATGTATGGAATGGTTAAAGGCTTGGGGAACAGTACCAATAATATTGAACCCAAGAGATTGCCACAAGTGAACTGCTGGTCGATTAGTACTGACTATGATATTAAACTGCATGGCTAGAAATCCCGCCTGCTTGGCAGCCAACAGGGAATGTTCTCCCATTTGTCTGCCGATCCCTTTTCCTAGAACGCCGGGTTTGACCATATAAGATGCATTGACCACGTGGGCACCCCGAGCAGGCTGGTTAGGATGGAACTTATACATTCCATCCTAACCAGCCTGCTTAATTGCCACAAAAGGATGGTAGTCTTTACCCATCCAGACTGTATAAATCTCTTCCTTGGTTAGGCTGGGAGGAAATGTATAGGTTACGAGTAGCGGGTATTCATTCTCGCCAGACGAGATGGTCTTTAGTACTTTGCTGTAGATTATCAATTCCAATAGTTGCAAGTCTTGCTAACAGAATATTTTTCTGATGGCTACGCACTGGACCTTTTTCGCCAGGAAGTAACTTGGCCAAAGACTGTGAAACATTTTTTTGAGCGAGGCATCCCTGAAGTAGAGACAGCGCCGGTAGGGGAATATGGACAGTTTCATGGGTTACACGACTGGTAATGGGTATACCGACACCGGGCTCAAAGTCACCTATACTCAGTGGTGCGTCAGGAGTTTGGGGGAAGGCCCCCCTTATCGCATTCGCCAAGCTTTCTGAAGGTATTCTAAAAGGAGATTGTGCATTAACTCCTAACGTATTTGCGGTGGTACTTGCACTGATCTGAGGATCAAGGCGAAAAACTGAGTATTGAGTGGGATTTTTTACTCTGCTTTTTGATTCCCGGATCTGGGAACTCTTCGATAGCTTGCCAGGTACAGGCTCCTCTACTAAAGAATCCAGGGAAGGATTCTTTCCTCTTGCTATACGGATACCTCTTAATGTAAACACACCTCTTTTCGTGAAATCAGGATCCTCTGAAGGCCCAATTTGGCTATTGGCTAATACAACAAGATCCTTACTTCGTTTGGATAGATTCTCCTCTTGTCCAACATAGTCCATGAGTGCTTGAGCACGTTCTACACCATGCCATTTAACTAAATCATCACGCTTGCGGCTAACGCCGAAGCGAGGAACTATATTTTTATGACTAGTATATGAATTAAAAGCAAAATCCATTATTTTGAATCCTCATTAAACTTCATCTTTTACAAAGAAAAGAGAATGAGTTTGATAAAAAAGGTGACAAAAAAAGTAAAAAAGAGATAAATAAAAACAATAAAGCCTATAGTGAAATATACGCTTTCTCTCGAAAGGCACTTTCTCCAATATTCTTCGAGGGAGTGAAATCTAGAGAAATACAGTATGGAGCTAAAATAGCATGAAAACGGGTACTGTTGCAAAAAATACCACGTCATAAATTGTTTAAATATTTTTTAAAAATCCTGGCTAACGTGTCTGGCCCAATGATAACATAGGAACAAAAATGGCCAAATTTTGTGAGGAAAGGTTTCACTGAATTTCCGCTGACTCCCCAAAAACAGCGAGAGCCTCTATTCTAGACTTGTCTAGGGTCAGAAATAGAGGCTAGAGAAGATGATACAGGCATTGGGGGAATTCGCCAATCAGTTATTGGTTTCAGGGGGATTCAAGGTCACGGAATTTCCACCAAAGGCATACAGGGAATTACTGACAGGATTCGAGCGACTGAAAGACGAGCAATTAGTCGTACTGCCAGCTATGATCGAGCTGGCAAAAGCCAACCCCGGCTATCTGGTGGTGGATGACACGAAGAACCCGAAATACGGCCTGAAGCATTTGGCTAAGAAGCTGAAAATGCTGACCAATGGCGCAATACGGACAGGCTACGAGGTGCTTTTGCTCTTGTGGGTGGTTCCAGGGTTTGGGCGTTTTTCGCTAGGTTTGCTCTTAGCCACAAAGGGACAGATTCTCCTGCGCAACTGGCTTTGCAAGGGATGAGCCTCCTGCGGAATCGCTACCAGCTACGTCCCGAAGCTGTTCTGGCCGATGGGGCTTTTTCAACCGACGACATGCTCAAGCGCCTGACAGACTATGGCTGGACTTTCGTCATGTGTGGACGAAATAACCGTTCGGTGTCAGGTTCTGCGGTCAAACGTTTGATTCCCAGAGGCTACGGCGAAGCCGAAGGATTTTTAAAAAATGGGGTGAAATTGAAAATTGTGCGCGACCGGAAACACTTTCTGTTCTGCAACCGCATGATACTGGAAAGACAGTCTATCCAAACACTTTACCGTTTCCGCTGGAAGATTGAAGAGGTGTTCCGGATACTCAAGAGCAGGCTTGGACTCAGCGGCTGTCAGCAACAAACCATGCGGGCGCAAGG
Organism: Candidatus Melainabacteria bacterium; assembly: GCA_902168245.1. GTDB lineage: Bacteria > Cyanobacteriota > Vampirovibrionia > Vampirovibrionales > Vampirovibrionaceae > Vampirovibrio. The sequence continues at coordinate 4,376 of CABHPA010000161.1, read as the reverse complement.
CATATTTGTCGCGGGCTGCCTTTTGCTATTTTCGCTTCTGGAGATCGTTTCAGGCGGAAAGCCTTATTCAGCTTTGGCTAGTGTCATCTCCGGGGATCTGAAACCCGAAACCCTGATCTCCGAAAGATTTGTCAGGCTGCCTTGAAGTTCAGTTATAGGCAAGGGAAATAGTTTTGTTTTCACCGTCTTGTAAATCGTTTTCCAAGATTAATAGACATAACTTATCTATAAATCCACTTAAGAGACAGTTTTGAGCGCATTGATTGGGTTATGATCGTGTTTCAACCAGTCAACACTACAATTTCATTAAATCCGTCGGATTCGGGGTTGGGCATTGCCCTTCTTCAGTTGCGCCACAGCTCCTTGGAGTGCATCCGGTCCATCGTCATAGCTGGTCGGGAACAAGGTCAGTTGATCCATTAAACGAGGATGAATGGCTTCGCTAAAGAGCAAATACCCATTGCTAATATCCGGCTCCAGCGTGGAAATGCGCTGGTACTTGTTCAGATGCTGGTGCACCCCAACCACCCGCAGACCAGTAGAGCCAGCGGATTCTTCAATCGCTTGCAGGTATAAGGGTTTAAGCAACTGCTGAAAATGATTTTCTTCCAGAAACAACATCTCAAAATCCCACTTGCGATGCATTTCCAGTGCTTTGGCGATCTGAACTGCTGGCGTGGCTTTTTCCAGATAGCAATCCAGCGTGTACAGATACCCGTTTGTATCTTGCCCCACCACCACAACGGCCGCAAAATCCGGTTCCGTATGCTGGCCGGGCTTTTTGCCCAGAGCCGGATCATGAAAGGCAATCACCCGCTGCAACGAGGCCCAGGGCATCTGTTTTTCGGATCCATCCAGCCATAACAATCCTTCCTCGGTCATCCGAAAGCGTTTGGCCCGGCTCATATCAAAGAGCTGCCGCTCGGGATCCAGGGGTTCATTCTGTTTTTCACTGTAGAAACTGGCTTGTCCCTCATTAATGCGCATTTGCATTAACTGGTAATAGGTTTCCCCTTGCGGCCAGAGTACTTGCGTCCCCATCAGCATAGCCTCCTGATTAGCGTTAAAAAAGGCTTGCGCCTCCTCTTGACGATTTGGATTGCTCAAATCCGTATAGATCCCCTTCCAGCTTTCCCAAAGGGATTCATTCTCAGAGAAGCGCTCCACGGCCTGGTATTTCCGACTCTTCCACCCCGGAGACTGTAACAGCTCGGATAACAAGGATTCCGGATGCAGACAAGTACCAATCACGGTAAAATTGGTCGAGCCATCCACTTGCCCACATTTGAGCACATCTTTGAAGAACCAGTCCCGAGTTTTGTTCCGTTGTTCAGGAGTCAGTGTCCCATCTAGGGATTCAATGTCATCACAGAGAATCAGACTGGGTCGGTATTGCCCATGAATCAGTCCACGGACTTGCTGGCCCTTGGATTTGGCGAGAACCCGAATGCCGTTTTGCGTGACAAAGCCCTTTCGGGAACGATATTTCAAGGGCGGAGCCAACGCGCCAAACGCCTCGATTAAAAGCGGATTCCCCTGCAGTTCATCCAGAATGTTCTGGACTTTGCCTTGGGCTTCGCTGGCGGAATGGCCCAGGATCAAAATGAAGGGCTCATAACCATATACAATGGCATGGAGGGCTTTGAACAGGACTTTGAAGGTGGTTTTGGCATGCCCTCGGGGAGCGGCAATTACATCTCGACGGCCCCGCCGGGCCGGATCTACTTCATCGACAAAAAAGGCCTGGTGCATCCTGGAAAAAGGATATTGGCAATGGTGCGGGAAAAAGCAGTTAATAAAAAAATCCAGATCCTGAAACCCTCGGACATAGGCAATGTCATTAATCAGATCCGGCTTGTTTTTGACGCCCTTCTTCTTCCAGCATTCGAATAAGCTCTTCCAGTCCTTTGTGTTTAGCAAATCCAGGTGTTTCTGATTGAAGCGCATCATCCAGTCCCCCTTTGTGCTGCATGCTGTACAAGGTCATCCGGTTTTCCGTCACTTTTCGGGCCAGTTCCCAGTCCTTTTCCTGAACGGCTTGTTCATACAGGAAATCAAAATGCATCCCCAGAAAACTCAAACGGAATTCAAAGGGTTGTTTCAGATTTTCTTTTTCCCGTTCTTTAATGGCTTTGAGATAGCGGTCGGCTTGCCGAATGGAAACACCCCATTGTTGACCGGCGGCCCGGATTAGTTGAGTGGGGCTATGGCCTCTTTTCATGAGGCCGGTTAAGGCATCCAGTCGGGTTTCATATTCCGTATTTGTGGCACGATTACGTTTTGTCATGGGGTTTAACCTCCTTGAGGATGTGTTTACTCATGGCAACCATCTTTTGACCCCGGTTCTCCCCTGCCACCAAAGACAGTGCCTTTTCCACATACGGAAAGTCAGCGGGATCAATCATGCAAGCAAAGGGGACCGGCAAGGTGCTGAGTTCTTTGGCAATTTGCCTCTCGATTTTGGCCCCTTGTTCTTCCCAATCCAGCTCAAGCAGCGCTTTGAGATCTCGAACCCTTCCTTCCGTTTCCGGAATCAAGGGCAGCATTTCGGGCAGGGCAATCAACCGGCTTAACTCATCAATCAATTGAGCGCGTTTACGCGGTTCATCTTCCCCACGCAAGCGATTCAAAGTGGCAAGCGCTAGCAATGCCTCTGGTTCACCCACATCCCAAATCTCACAACAGGCTTCCTGATAGCCCAACTCCTGTAAGATACGCTTTCGATGATGCCCGTCCAGAATCAGATAATGCCCTTCTTGAGTGGGATGTGGCCGGACAATGAGGGCTGGATAATGACCGCTTCTTTCAATATTGCGACGGATTTTTTCAAGGGTTTCTGCTGAGCAGACATTGGCGTTTCGAGGATCTGCCTGAAGCAGATTGAGTTTAATGGATGGCATCTTCAAATCCTCCTGATTTGACTTTCACTAATTGACTGACCCGAGGTATCGTCCCTGCGATACGAAAGAATATCTGCATGCCTACGCGTAGATGGACGGCATGCCGATATCTCCCGATGAATAGTCCTCAGGAAACGGGAATTCCATCGCTTTCCCTGGGCGATGGTGAGAAGAATCGTTCTGGCATTACTGTAACAGTACGGAAAACGATTTTTAATACGCTATCAGCGGCATGGTCCACTTTTAAGTCCGAATGCGTAAAAACACAGGTTCAATGAATGGCCATGCCATGGCCCACCTTGGGCAAGACCCTGGACTCCTTCAGGGTGTGCGGCTTCTATCAACGCACTTGGGTCATTTGCCTCCTATTGGGGAGAGGAATCGCTTGTCTACTCACTTTAGCAGAGGCTGAATTGTTTTTTAATATCTTTTAAAGAGCATAGTCCTTTGGTACTTCGATGCTTGGCCTACAGGTGGTTGAGAATGATGGGTTTCATAGCCCAACTCCTTTATGGACTTGCAATGATCAAGAGTTCTTGGTGAGTATGGTTTTCACTGACATGGGGCATATGCACGTATTGCCTGGCATAGGCGGTAATCCGGGCTTTGGGTCGATGAGCTTGAACTCGTGCTTTGAGTTCCTCTAGGCTAATGGTTTTATTTCCATATGACAGGATCCAGACGGGGATATGCCGGACTGATTCAAGCAGGGCATTCAGCGGGTCAACGCTTTGACTGAAGGCAGAGGGTGGATCGACTTGGATAGATCCAGTCAAAAGCCGATCAACGGTTTTGAACGCCGATTCATACCGGATGGTTTGGGCGTATGGCGGATCTAGATAGAGGATATCGCCTTGGATTTGGCGGACAAATTCCAAAGCATCCTGTTGAAAAAGAGAAACTGGCGAGCCACCGATCACACTTTGATTAATAGCCTGAGAGCGTTTTTTCACCAAGTGCCAGGTAGGCTGCAATAGGCGTTGGATGCTTTTATCCAGAAAGCGCTTGGCGGGAAGATGATCCCAGGAGCGTAAGCCATCCAAAGCTTCGGCATAAGGGCGATTGCTGCTTCCGATGGAGGAACCAAAACAAACGAAGTCCCCGGCTAGATGCCAAAGCAACAATTGGTATAAGGCTTTTCGGGTAGTCTCTTTTGTCATGAGCAGCGGCCTGCCTGATTTGTTCCAGTAAATTGGCATGGTGGGTACTGAATGTATGCGGTGAAAAATCGGCACAGATCTCATCCGCTGGCTCACAATCGGCAATCACAGGCCAGTCGGCCTCATTTAACGTGTCAGACTGGTTACGCAATAAAGCATGTCCCACGATTTGAGAGCGATCCGACCAGTGTTGGCTAATAATTGCTGAAATCCCTGTGATTTGGCATACAAACTGACCGCGCCACCGCCCAGGAAGGCATCCAGAAAAGTCAGCTGGGACCAGTCTCCTGGCGGAATGTGCTCACTGAGTCTGGCG
>CABHPA010000160.1 GCA_902168245.1 Candidatus Melainabacteria bacterium | reverse complement strand
AGCTCTATGCCGAAGAACATATTATTCTCGTGCTTGATGGGGCAGGTTCCCACCGTTCGAAAGATTTGCAGATTCCCAATAACATTTCATTGATTCCGCTTCCGCCTTACGCCCCAGAATTAAACCCGGTGGAGAATTTCTGGAAAATGCTCAAAAAACAGGGATTCTATAACCGCAGCTTTGCCAGTTTGGATGAAGTGGAAAACCAATTAGAAGCGCAATTAAAGCACTTCTACGATAACCCAAGCCTAGTGCAATCCATTGTTGGCTATCAATGGATTCTAAATGCCCTTAATTGATGGAATTGGTATTACACCCTATGGGCTATTGGTTTTCAAAAGAAAAGTCTTGCCTCTTTTCCAACACTAGCATTATCTCAATAGACGCTCATAGAGAGTATGTTCGTAAGCCGCACTAATTTTTTTCCAGTGAAAATTTTGCAGAATATGTTTCTGAGCTCTCAGAGAATGATCCTCCCAAAGAACGTCATCTTCTAGAAAAGGAGCTATCACGTCAGCCCAAGTTTCTGAGGTATTTATACTTGACAAATATCCACAATTGCCAACAACCTCTGGAATTCCACCACGCCGAGAAGCAATCACGGGAGTCCCTAAGCTCATCGCTTCTGCAATAGCCATGCCAAATCCTTCATTACACGATACTGGAGAAAAGAAAAGACGAGCACGGGCCATCTCTTGGATTAAGTTTTCTTGGGATTGGTAGCCTAACAATAGAATACAAGTGTCTTGATACTGTTGATTTACTTGCTCCACAAGTTTTTGGCATACACGCATGTAGGAAGTCACCTTTGAGGCTGAAGTACCAAACCCTGCTGAGCCGGCAACTCGTAGTGTAACAGGTAGTCCCCTTTTTCGTAACTCGGCAACGGTTCTTATTGCTTCAACAAGACCCTTTTCCGGGATAAGTCGGCCCGCAAACAAAATACGATATCGGTTTCGATTTTTTGGCAACAGTTTACTTTCATTAACACCGTTATATACCACCGCAAAATTATCAAGAATATGCTCAAAACCAGTCATGGCATCCCGCATTAAGAATTCGCTGCAAAAAATAGCAAGATTAACAGATTGATAGATCTCAGCCCAACGTCTTTTATCAGGTAAAAAAGTACCCATAGAATTTCCCATGTGTAACATAATTTTCCCTTTATAGCCAAGCTTCCTTAGCCAGAGAGCATATCTCCCCTGATTATGAATATGAATGCCATCATAATCTTTGAATTGCTGGTTAGTGAAATATAACCATGCTATCCAGGGAAAACCTCGTAGCGTTATGACATCATTTTTAGGAAACTGTAAAAAAGGATCAATACAAATATCTAAAAATTCTCGCCCCTTGATTGGGAGCTCATAGGCACCTTCATCTTTATAAGGTGTTGAAAAGAATGTAAAGTCGATTTCGCCGCTGCGGTTTTTATAAACTTCGGCCACCCAGCGAGCTATAGCACCGCCATAATATGGGTGCATTTTTTCATCCTGTGGAAGAATAACTGCAATTTTCATCCTATTTTTTAAATGCTCATAGGCTAAATCGAGGTAGTTATGATCAGAAAATATATTCAAACCAAAGCGATAAAGATGAATTACGATAAGATATTTATGTTATAAAATGGTTCAAAAATCAAGAAATCCGGGTACAAACTTGTCAAAAATTCAATCGGAGTTATTCGATTCAATTTTTAAAGGACGAATTAATCCAGACATAGAATGACATCAACTATTACAAAGTGTATGCAGAGGCCATATTGATGAATGTACTTATCTATACCTTTCCATGGGGACAAAATATCAGCTTTTTTAAGAAGTTTGTGGGACCACTTAAAACATTAGGGTATTACGTACATTTTTTGACAATTGATTTATATGATTATTTGATTGCCAAAAAGCAAGGACATAGTGTTTTTTTAGTTGAGAATTCAAAAAAAAGATACAAGGTTCCTCGTATTGATGAGCTTCGACCAGAAGAATGCACGAACTTAGAAGAAACGAATAAGCTTTATTCGTGTGTCCTAGAAACATGCAACAACCTACATAACAAATACCATTTCGAAAAAATTATTGCTTGGGGTGGACTTGGGCCTGCTTGTCAAGGGATAAAAACTTTTGCAGCCCAGCATGCTATTCCCACTCTGTTTTTTGAGCTGGCAAATATAGACGGTAAAATGTTTGCAGACCCCCAAGGGGTAAACGCCAAATCTTATCTATATAACAATATACATTTACTTGATGAGTATGATATTGATCCGTTAATATTTGACCAATGGAAACAGAACTATATTACTAGAAAACTAGAGAATCATACCGTTTATCAAGCCCTAGCAAAGCCCAAAAAATTAATCCACAGATTTCCGACATTTCGAATCCTGGAATCCTATAAAAGGCTTTTCTTGGGGACTCCTTCTATCCCAACGTTATCATGCATGGAAACCATAAGACAAAAGCAAATTCACCAAAAAGTTAGTTATACTTATGACTCTACAGAACATTTGAAAACACCCTATCTCTTTTTGCCCTTACAAGTCTCAAATGATTCTCAACTAATATTCAATAGTGATATTGATAATTTACAAGCAATTAAAATTGCTTCCGAAATGGCAAAAGAAAAGGGTTTAAAATTGATCATTAAACCGCATCCGGCCGAACCAGATCAGCAGTTTGTCAAGCATGTCTATGAACTAAAAAATAATTACAATTTTTATTTTATAAATTACAATACTTTTAGATTGATTCAGAATTCGGCTGAAGTACTTACTATTAATTCTACTGTGGGCTTAGAGGCAAAAATCATGGGGAAAAAAGTTCATTTCTTAGGCCGTACTTTTCTAAAAGAACTCACACCAAATCGGTTGAAAAATTATATTCTGGGATATTTAGTTGATATGAATAATTTCACGCAGGAATCTATTTCAGTAGCCACAATGCAGAAAGCCTTAGATAGAAGTGAGCTCACTAAGAAAGACATTGAAGGAGATTTCTTTGTCTCGTAGTTGTTTGAGTTTTGCTTTTAAGACTCCATCACGTAAATTAATAACTACTGATTTTAATTGGGTATCCCAATTTGTGGGTAAAATACAGCGCAAAAGTGTTGTAGGGCAAACCTTTAGCCAGTTTTTTAGAGATGATCTTTTATCAACCAAGCCACGGAAAAGCAAGTGGCAGGCTTGCTGTCTATACCCCTGACTAAGACGTACTCCTGCAGCGTGATTATATGCTTTGGAAATGGCAAAAGGCCTATATTTGATACAGTGTTGTGGAAGTTGTGGATTAGAGAAAAGCCAATCCGTCATTTTTAAATGTGCTTGAAGTAGTTTTTCTGCTTTTCCATGTGTCTTCGTTAAGCTAGTAGGATGCTGGCGGTATGCCACTAGATATTGAGGGATAATGCCAACTAAATCTAATGATTTAAGAAATAATTTGAAATAAAGCTGCATATCTTCTGCAGCGTCTAACACTTCGTCAAATCCACCAAGTTCTTCAAAAATATTTTTTCGGACCACAATTGTAGCAGAAGCTACAAATTTAAAACATACAATACGCTCCCAAGTATGTTTATAGTTTTCAGGTAGCTGATAGCTTCCATCTTGGCAAGGTACAAGCTTAAAGCCTGCAAAGGGAATTGGCTGTCCATGCTCGTTAATTTGTGTATTAAATCCATAAGCAGCCATCATGCCAGGATGAGATTTCACATACTGCACTATGTTTTCTAAAGCGCCGGCCAGCAAGATATCATCAGCATCCAAAAAAAATACAAATTGGCCACAAGCGTATTGAACGGCGTAATTTCTAGCTGTAGAGGGCTTTCCGAAATGATATGGGGCAAGATAGTAATGAATGCGGTGATCTTTGAAAGCCTGAATAACACTTTCAGTATTATCACTTGAATGATCATTAACTATAATGAGCTCCCAATGAAGATAGGTCTGTGTCAAAACAGAATGGATAGCGGCTTGAATATAAGCTCCTGCATTATAGGCAGGCATAATTATAGAGATCAAATAATCAACGGGAAGGCTTGAGTAGAGTGGCTCAGGTTGCTTGGTAAACATGCAAAACTTCATTTCTCTGTAATTATATATCACAAGAAAGAGGAGAAAGTGTTCACTACCCAATATTAGACTATATAGTGGCCAAAAGCTATCAATTATAAAAAATCATGTTCAAATGAACGTAAACAATGAATTGGGATAGATGACAATACCATCGGCGTGATGTGCACTTGACAAATCCAAATATATGTAATTAATACTATATTACTTTTATTTGGCAAACAGGAGGATAAGCCATTAAAATACGTTCAAAGCACATTGCGGTAATAGTTTTTGCATTTATTAGTGTAGTAGTTTTTGTCAAAATGTATTTTGGAAACTTGGGCAGGGCAGAAGTCAACAAAAATTTATATTGTTCTGCTTGTAAGACAATTGGCTTAAAAAAAGGAGTGAACCTTTTTAATTGGTTTATGGGACCTAATATTTATGCACCCTCCCATACAGAATCATACATGACAGATGAAAAGCTTGCGAAACTAAAACAATTAGGCTTTACCCATGTTCGTTTGCCTGTAAGCGATACCTATATCGCAAATTTGAGTTCTCCTACGTTTACTTTTAATCCAAAGCAGATTGCATTATTAGATCAAGCTATTCAGCAGCTAACCAGCCAAAAAATGGGAGTGGTTTTAACTTTATTCCCACTGAACGATACCAAAAAAATGCTTGCAACCGATAATACATTTGTGGCTTCTTATGCCATGTTATGGAAGGAACTTGCAAAGCGATATAGTCTCTACTCACCATCTTTGGTTTACTTTGAGCTTATTAATGAACCTGGTTTCCAGGTATTTTTGCCAAAAGAGAAAGCTAGTGTCCGGAGTCAAGAGGTTCAAAAACAATTGCTCTCTGCGGTTCGTAGTATAACAGCCCAACACTATGTGCTCCTCACTAGTTATGATGCCGATTATGTCCAGTCTGTAGCATCTATCTCAGAAACCATTAATGATCCGAAAATTATATATACGGTTCATTTTTACGATCCAATTGCATTTACTCATCAAGGGATGCCAATACCGTATATTCAATCTGCCAGCAAGCTACCCTATCCTGTTGAACAGACAGAATGCTTTAAAGCCTTATCTGTTTTACCTTTAGATGTATCACAACACCTTATGTATTATTGCTATACAAAATTCAACAGCCAGGAAATAGACAGACAATTTCAGCTTTTAGTGACTTGGGCAAATTCTCACCATGTGGCTCTTTATCTTGGGGAATTTGGTGCGCATCAAAACATTGCTCCTCCTGGCGATACGGAACAGTGGATTAAAGATGTTCGTGAGGCATCAGAAAGATATGGTATTCCATGGGCTTTTTGGTCTGCATATGGTCCCATTTATGATTTTTCCATCACGGGCTCACAGGGACAGTTTTACTCCCCTTTGTTAAAAGCTTTGGGAATGGAGTATTAGTTTTCGATAATTAAGCCAAGGCAAGCAGAGTTTTTATTAATAGATAGAGCCATTTTTGCTCAATACTCAGCCAGATTATGGCTCGCAGTGACAATCATAGCGCCTTAAATATCAGGAAAGATTGGGATGTGAAGATGGTCGCAAAAACAAACTAATGAGCTTTGATAACCCAAATCTACTACAACATCAGCAAATTTCTGTTAAGTACTTTGATAAGTGCATTTTTCAGGCAAGTACTTTGGAATCAGCGCTGTTTGACGACTGTGGAATAATATGTTTGATAGCTTGCGAATCTCCTCGGTTTACTATTAACATCCCACGGTCAGTCTGTATCGCAATGACATCTTGCAATCCCAGAGCTGCCATCGGATAACCCGTTTGATTGATTAGCAACGAATTAGTTGTGTCTGTTACCAATACCTGACCTTGGATACCATTACCATTACTATCTTTTGGTAAGATCTCATACACGCTATCCCAACTGCCTACATCTGACCAAAACACATCCAAAGGAATTACTACAGAGCGATCCGTTTTTTCCATAATTGCGTAATCAATTGAGATATCTGGTAATTCATCAAATCGTGAAATAAAAGTTTCGTAATTCATATCCAAATAAGGCGTGATTATTGGCAAATGCTTCTGAAGCTCAGTTAATAATGTTCTTAAAGTCAATGCAAAAATTCCGGCATTCCAAAAATATCCGCCTTCGTCTAAGTATTGGCAAGCGGTTATTAAATCAGGTTTTTCCTTAAATTCGGCTACGGATAGCCCTTGTGCCAGCCAGTCCGTTTCTGTATTGATAGACTCTCTATAATTAGCTTTAATATACCCATACCCTGTCTCTGGGCGATTCGGAATGATACCAAAAGTTATGATATAGCCCTTCTGAGCCAATCTTTCTCCTAGTGCAATCGAACTGATTAACTTTTCGTTTTCTTGGATCAAATGGTCAGAGGGAAATACCATCACCACATCATCTAAATTGGCCTGAACATGGAACTGCAAAAATTTCGCAGCAAGCAAAAGAGCAGGAGCCGTATTCCTTGCAAATGGCTCTATAATAACGTTCTTTGCACATGACGAGTCAAAAGCATTTAATATGGTGGAAGCCTGTAATGCATAATCTTCCCGAGTCACCACAAAACATTGCTCCTTTGCACCAAATTTGGAGCAACGTTGCAATGTTTGAAGCAGCAACTCACCCTTGCCATTAATATCCAGAAATTGCTTAGGTCTTGTCTCAGTAGAAACGGGCCAGAGTCTTGTACCTCTACCACCTGCTAAAATTATTGCCTTCATCTCCATCTCCTCCTATATACCTTGCCACCACGGCCAAAACACACCTACATGAGCTTTAAAGTGATATTCACTACTACTACAAGTATTTCCAATAAAATTAACAATCTAACCATTTGACAGTAATATATATATCCATTCAGTCACCATACCACCACTTCAGACTGTATGCAAAAAATTGCCCCGGTGATAATACACAAAGAATCAGAGTAAACATTTCGTGTATTACAAATTATCACTCCGTAAAATCTTCCTACTACACCCAGCCTTTAAAAGAAAAGGTAAGTCATTCAAGATATAACGATGAAATAACCGACCTGGATTGTGTGCTAATCGATAAAGCCACTCGAATCCTAAACGCCCAATCCATGAAGGGGATTTTTTTTGAGTTCCTGCAATAAAGTCAATAGAGCCGCCACATGGCACAATAACGAACGGGGTTAGTTGATCAATATGATTAGCAATCCATGTTTCCTGTTTTGGGGCTCCTAATGCGACAAATAAGATGTCAGCATTTGTTGCATTAATATTCTCTAAAATTGCTTTGCTTTTTTGCAAATCCTTTAATTCCTCGGAAGCAGGAGCATAAGTTCCCACCACCTGGATATTAGGCAATTTTTCTTCCAACTTAGCCTTAGCCACTTCTGCTACACCAGAAGCAGCACCTAGGATAAAAATTGTATAACCCTTCTCATGAGAGAGATGACATAAATCCTGAACAATATCACAACCCGGAATTCGTTCAGGCAAAGGAGCTGTTCTAACAGTATTTCCAGTTTTCAGCCAAGACAACCAGATAATGGGCATACCATCCGCGAAAACAAAATCAGCCTTTTTAATTACAGAATGAAAACCTTTAACTTCATAGGCTAAACGTAAAATATCCAGATTCAACGTCACACAGAATGTTTTTTGACGTAGATGGATTTGTTGCTCCAAATAGCCCAATATTTGCTGGTAATTCAAACTGGCAATAGGAATATCTAATAAATAGGATACCTTAAATGGAAAACGATGCATTGGAGAGTGGGAGAGCGTAGCTTTTGACTCATCAGAAGTCAGTGTTGCAACCATTCTCTAAATATCCTCTCTCTCAGAAATCATTAAGCTTATTTTATCATATAAAGATTAAATCTATTGTTTGAAATATAGCTTCTTAAGCAGTTTTATATAATTTAATGTGTGAGTAAAATTTGTAAAACCTCAGAATTAGCACTATTCTTCGGCCATCATATGTTTTGAAGGATAGCTTATATTACGTCTCTGGCAACAAGCCTTTTAGACCTTTAGAGGACAGTTCAGGAACCTTGTTATTCTTTCCAATCATTTTAATATAGTCTCTCAATTTGTTGCGAGCAGGTTTTTCTATAAACAAATAGAGCAGATGAGCGTTGCATAAGGACATGACTAGCCTTACAGCGACATAGAGTATTGGACTGGCAGGCAGAGACTGCAAAACAGGTAAAAATTTGCTCGCTTGAAAATAGGTGATTGTGGCAAACGCATCAATCATATATATGGAGAAGGAAATCTCTCCTAAATGAGCCATTACTTTATTACCCATAACCAATTTCGAAAGTGGGCCTGCAAAGGCTAATGAATAAAGCAAGAGAGTTAAGATGGGAACCAGAATAAAATCGCTGAAATTTGCATATCCCCCATAAATAAACAAACACACACTGACAACTGTTAACAAATCCCATCTAAATGAGGGGATTGTAGAATTGTTTTTTTTCAATTGGAGTTTAAACAGGTTAAATAGGAGTATACCAACGGTAAACTCGAAACCAACCCGAACCAATGGATAAGTATCATGCCAGCGAATGCTAAGTTCACCATGTGCGATCGCAAATAGATATAACCCAGCAAACAATCCTATAATACCAGCTATATTTATCCACGCTTTATGCATCCTATTACTGAACAGACATAAGACTGGAAATAACAAATAGGCAAACCATTCTGCACTAATGGACCAAGCTGGACAGTTCCATGACAAATGCTTGGCTAGGCCCCAAGCTTGAAGATTTAAAATATTATATAGCAAGCCCATCGGGGAAAAAATCGCCGAGTCTTCCGCTTTTGGGCCTCGTGCAAGCAGTAAAAAAGAATAATCTAAGCAGTACAGCAATAATACAACAAGATGCACAGGCATGATTCTGGCAAGCCTTAACATAAGAAATTCGAATAAAGATCTCATCTTTATGGATCTAAACACTGTCTGATAAACATGAGAAAGAATAAATCCGCTTAAAATAAAAAATAAATCTACGCCCAAATACCCTTTTTCAATCAACGGAGTCAGGCAACCAAACTTGGTTTGACTTAGCATATGAGTTAATACAACCGCTATTGCGGCCAACGCTCTAATGCCTGTCAGTGAATCTATTTTTTGTGTAGCGTGTGACATAGGGCACCTCTGTTCAACTCAATACTCAAGCAGTACACAGTACGATATACTAATGGAACCTAAAGCAACTTATGATGTTTTGGCTATCTATTCCAACCTATTTATAGTTCTTTGAATATCCGTTCATTGTGCGTAAAAGGAGTTTCTCTGGCATTTAAGAACATAATTTTTTCTCTCACTTTAGAAAGTAATCCGTATAATAACTGACGCTCCTGATCTGTCACCGTAAGAAAAACCCACGCACTGAAAGCGGCGACTACTGAAAGGCTCAACGTGATAAACAACATGAGGGGAGATGCACTGAGCGGAGAGAGGAACAGCTTGCAGGCTACAAAAGTTAGGCCTCCAACCAATAAGGCCGGAATATTCTGTAAATAGACTTGCTGAATGAACTTGAATCTTGAAATTTGCAAGCTGCGACAAGCTAACGGAATGGTAACAAGCTGGTGGTACAGTAGATTGATGCCAGTCGTAGCAATTGCAGGTCCAATGAAACCAACCTTTTGAACCAATACAAAACTGATAAGAAAATTCAAAACTGAGGTACCCAGGTTTAGCAAGGTGATTTTTCGGTGGTTTCCAGATGCGTACAAGTACATGATACTCATGGCGGCATTAGTTTCTGACCAAATTGCCGGGCAAACTACTAAGCTAAGGAGACTTGCTTTACCGCTATCAATACGTCCTGATCCTAAAATATGAATGACCTCAGGAAAGACCGAAATAAGCAACATACACAAGAGGGAAATGCAAAAACAGATTAACGTACTCATTCTCAGAAATATTTTGCTGGCCTGGGCAGTTTCATGATTCGCCGTATGCCGACTAAATATCGGGAAAAACACATCGATAGACTGCAAAACGAAAGAAAGTAAGTAATTGAACAAACGGTTCACAAATCCATAAATGCCTACCTCGGTAATAAAAAGAAAATAGGCAATCAGCATGGTATCCAACTGCCTGGAAAGTAGTTGATTGAGCCTTTGTAAAAAGGCGTACAGACTAATACCAAATAAATCCCGAAAAAGCAATAGATTCAATTTAAAACGGAGACGAAAGCAGCTAGGCTCTATTTGTTTAGCATGATAGCAATAAAGTCCAGTATTGAGCGTGGATACAATTAATCTTAGGAATAGAAGCTCCAGGATACCGTATCCAATCCACAATAAAACCACATATCCAATATTACAAATTATGGCTTGCACAGTATCATTGATGCTCACCAGTTTTTGCAAACAGTGTGATTTGAGAATAATTTGATAATAGCCACCGTATAGATTAACCGCAACATCCAGAAACACAAGACAAAATGCCATTGGTGCAATTAATTGCTGAGCTTTTTGAAGATGAAATAACTGAGTCAGAATTTGACAGAGCGGGATTGACACGCAAACCAGTAGCATGCTCATCATCAAAAACATGAAATGCCCTATCAGTAACAACTGATCTTTTTCTGTATATTCTTTTCTCGCGAGATAATGGGTTAATCGCTGAACAAGCCCGCGGCCTAACCCCATTTCTAAAAGAACAAGTAATTCCGAAAACCCAAATAAAAAAACATAAAAGCCGTAGTCCTCTGCGCCCAAAAACCGGATGATCAGCGGAACAATTAACAAATTAACGCCAATCTTGAGGACATTACCCCCAGCGCCCGCTAATATCGCCATAATAACATTATGATTCTGGCTTTTTGGCTTATTAGCCATGGGACTGCACATCCTTGAAATTTTTGCTAATCCGGCTTGCTCCAGAAACCAATAATATTATCAGAATCCAGAAAGGGTTTTCAGTGGCTTCAAAGCAAATGCCGGTTGCGCAGGTAATCAGAAAAATGAGAATAAGCCCTGCTGCAGTGTAGTAAAGCTCGGCATTCTGACTATAGCAGTTAGCCCTAAAAGGATAAATCAGATTTTTAAAAAGCGAAATGAAGCAATAAATAAAAACAATCAAGCCGGCTATGCCAAAATCATACAAAAACTCCAGGTAGTCATTATGGACATTGCCGGGAATAAAAATTCTGTTGAACTTAGATACCTCCAGATAAGACATCCTTTCTACAGCAGCGGTTAAGCCATGCCCCAACCATACGGAATACATATCGATATCCGATAGGACATAATCCCAAGACTTATACCGCCATAAAAGGCTTGTATCATCATTCATACGGTGGGACAAGTTTTCAAAAATACTAATGCCCGTCAGATTTTCAAATAGAAACAGGCCGACCAACAATAATACTGGAAACCCCACTAGTTTTAATACTACGTTGAGCTTGTTCTTTGCCTTTAATAGCAGCAATACTTGGAAAATAACAGAGGCGCCGATGAAGGCGCTAATTGAGTTTTTGGAAATGGTGAGACATAAGGATATGAAACCCATGATAATTGCGAGCACTACAGCCTTCTGCCAAACTGGGGAAATATGCATGTTTTTTTTGTTGTAGAAATACATGCCTTCCAGATAGATCAGAAGCATCGCCAAATAATATGCAAACTGCCCAGGAGAGAAGAATAAAGATTGTGATCGCAATACACCATCAGTATATGTGGTTAATATTTTAAAAGGGTAAAATGCAATGGTTGTAATCGATAATATAAGCGTCATAATTGTGACGGTAATAGTTAACTTTCCTAATAACCTTTTTGGTTCTTTTACCCAATAGGCCACATAGGTTCCCAACTGTAGAGAAAACCAGGTTAATGTGACAGCCGTCAGAGCATGAATACTCATAGAGGCTTTGCCTGAAGCAACAGCACTAGGATGGACAATTGGATGATCAAACCATATAAAATAAATGACCATCAATAACCAGAAGGAACTAAAACAAGTTAACAAAGGACTTGTTTTTAGCATAGAAAATAAATATTTATAGACAATCCAAACAGTGGGAATCACAAATAAAAATAATAGTAATACAGTCTGTGGAAAGTTAATACCAACCCACACGGCTATTTTTGTAATAAAAGTAAACCATGGCAATAAGGCCAAAATAGCAAGCAAGAATTGATCAGGATATTTTTTGCATATTTTCAAGTAGGGATAATAAATGACTATTCCTATGAAAAGTGCAACGAGACTAATCAAATTATTTGCTGATAAAAAATTAGAAACCATTGAAATTCCCAATAAGGGCAACACGCCATAAATAGTCAACGCCAACAATAAGGCCATCCCAAAGAGCCTCAAATAGTAATAAATTTCACTCTGCTGGGTTATAAATGCAGTGAGCGGATTTGAGCTGCCTGATGGGATGAGCATAATTTACGAGAGCCCATTTCCTTTGCCTGCATAAAAATCTGCCGGCAAATGCTCTGAATGGTCATTAAGCCTTTCTTTTTCTAAAAGCTCTTCAAGGCTCAAGTGCGGCTTCCTATCAGAGGCCTCTGTTCCTAGCTTTACTTTATCAACTACATAGGCTGCGGCAATGCCGCCGGCAACGCCAACCAATAAGCCTGTTAGTATTAACTGTATACGACTAGGGGCTACAGGTTTTAGAGGAAGTCCGGGGCCATTAACTACAAAAACATTACTCAAGGTCTGCGCTTCTCGCATTTGTGCATCCAATGCCTTTTCCCCTATAGCATCTAGAGACTTACTCAATAAAGACTCTTCTTGCTTCATCGCTAATAAAGTTGCTTCTATTTTGGGAACTTTTTGCATTTTTGCCTCAATTTCACCCAGCGATTTACGAAGCCCTATCGTTTGCGCTTCCGCACCTTCAAAGCGCGCTTTGGCTATCAGCATATCTTGTACGGCTTGGCTACGCGCCTCATCCGCAATGATTGCAATATTCTTAGTATCTGTTTTTAAACCCAATCCACTTTTTGCAATTTCATCATTTATATTTTGATCGATTTGAGCCAATTCAGAGTCTATCTGTTTCATTTTAGGATTTTCAGATGTGTATCTAGTCTGATTTGCATGTTTTTGCTCGACTAGTTCATAGCGTTTTGCATAAAGAGCTGATAGTGTCGAACTTCTCCCAATAGCAACTGCAGCTACCGCTTTTTTAGTATTCATGCCCAATGATGACTCATAAGCAGCAAACTGCTGTCGATAATTATTTGCTTCTGCTTGAGTCATCTTAAAAGAATTATCAATCTGACCTCGATTAAGCTCATATTGGGAAAGTGTTGACTCAATATTGTATACCTTGTTCTCTTTTTTGTAGATAGCGATTTGCTCTCTCAGATTTGTCAGCTGTCTTTGAAGCTCATCAGACTGCTTTTTAAGATAGACATATCTTTGATGATGCTCGGCTTGATTTTGTTTAAGACTCGCTTCTTGAAAAGCAATTAACACACTTTCTAACCCCTCTTTAGCAATCTTGGCATTCCTCCATTTAAATGATAAATAAATGACATCTGTACCGGGAACATTTTTAGCTGCAATAAACGCCTTTCCACTCCCAAATTGGTTTTTCCAAGCACTCAGGGTATTTATATGAAGATGTTTCATTTCTTCAGGATGCTTACTAATGACATTCCGCCAAACAGACTCGGCAATAAGGTCACTTTTTAAAAGCTCCATCGTATTAAGAACAGAGTTTGCACTTACGGCCGTGGTTGTTGAATAAGTATCATTTGAAAGGTACTTGGCTGTTAATGCTGAATCCTTAATCACAACAGATGCTTGCGAAGTATACTGCGGTGTATAACACAATAAACTATAAGAACTTATTAAAACAAAAATAATGATAGAAAAGCTGGCGATAAGTTTTTTATGCGCTACAACCGTAAGAGGATAAAAGCTAAAATTCTGATTCCCTTTATGTACATTCTTTTTGTAACTCACAAAATTACCTCGCAATTTGAGTAGAATTTAATTTTTCAGTGAAAAATAGGTATACTCTTCTATTGGGCAAATTTTTTAAAAAATAATGAGTGGAGATACTTCTCAATATTTTTGCGCTTAATATTAACACGGTTCTATAATTTGGAAATCACTAAATTGGTAGTTTGAAAAAAAGTGCTTATGATGGTAAGTTTCTAAAAGAGGAGAGTTCCCCAAATTATAATGGTCTTACTCGGCAGAGGGGAGGACTTAAAGACCTACAAAACCAGCTTTTAACTTTCGCCTTATCATTTCAAACAGCCACTTATTGGTGTAAGAGGTTATCTGAGAAGTGTAACAAATTGAGTTATTTGGCCGCCTTTTCCAGTAAAGCAGGGAGGAAGGCGAAATGGACACGCAAAAGCGGTATACCAGTGATTTAAGCGACAAGCAGTGGCGGTATTTAAGGCCCCATATTCCAGAGGCATTGCCGGGCGGACGGCACCGTTCCCATGACATGCGGTCTGTAGTGAATGCGATTTTGTATCGGGTTAAAAACGGCTGTATTTGGCAAGACCTGCCCCATGCTTTCCCGCCACACCAAACGGTATATGAATATTACAGGGCCTGGACGCTGGATGGCACTTGGGAAAAGATTCATGCGGTCTTGAGGGACAATTTGCGTCTGAAATTGGGCCGCTCCTTGCAGCCCAGTGCTGGAATTATTGACAGTCAGTCCATTAAGACAGCAGAAAAGGGGGGCTTCGCGGGTATGACGCAGGAAAGAAAGTAAAAGGCCGAAAGCGGCATATTCTGGTGGATACTTTGGGGCTGCTTCAAAAATTGCTGGTGCATGAGGGCAATATTCAAGATCGGGATGGCGGAAAATTATTACTAATGGCGCTCAAAAATCAATTTCATTCCATCCAAAAGATATGGGCTGACTCAGCTTACAGTGGCAAATTGCAAGATTGGGCCAAAACAGTTTTGAAAATCGATTTAGAAACTGTCAAACGCAACGAAGCGGGATTTAAAGTTCTGCCTCATCGCTGGATTGTGGAACGAACCTTTGGTTGGCTCAATCCTTGTCGGCTCTTGGCTAAAGAGTATGAGAAAACCATTTCAAGTAGTCAG
>CABHPA010000159.1 GCA_902168245.1 Candidatus Melainabacteria bacterium | reverse complement strand
GGATTATTATCCTGGCCGGTTTTACCGGCGGGATCACCTGCGGCTTTCTGATGCAGACCGGACTGCACCCGGAACTGGCTGCCGTGACCGCATCCGCCATTGGTTCGGGTGGGGTAAAGGGATACGAATGGCTGCTCAAACGGGCCAGTCACAATGCCAAATAATTTTCAGGAGGCTTGTGGAAATGACTGTCAGCAAACAAACCTTGTCTTTGATTGCCCAATGGGAAGGGTGCCAACGAAAACGCCCAGACGGGCGGATTGAAGCCTACTTGTGCCCGGCAGGCCGCTGGACCATTGGATACGGGATGACCGCTCTGTATGGGAGAGCAGTTCGAAAAGGGGATGTGATTACCCAGGCGGAGGCGGACCGCTTGTTTTTGGAGACGGTGGCTTACTTCCAGCGGGAAGTACTCCAACTGGTAAAAGTGCCCTTGAACGCCAACCAGCTTTCGGCCCTGGTGTCTTTTGCCTACAACGTGGGGCTGGATATTGATGCGGATACCTTTCCCGAAGGATTGGGGGATAGTACGCTGCTCAAAAAATTGAACCGGCGGGACTACAAAGGTGCAGCCGCTCAGTTTGATGCCTGGGTCTGGTCCAACGGGAAAAAGCTGGAAGGGTTGAAACGGCGACGAAAAGCGGAACGGGCTTTGTTTGAAAAGCCTGTTTGAACAATAAGCCTGTAATCGAAGGGGGATAAACTATGGCCCGTAAAATCGTGGCCATCCATGGGATTGGCCATGCCAAACCCGGATGGTCTGAATTACTGCGTCTGGATCTGGGCATTCCGGAATCCGACTGGATTGAATTCTGCTATGACGATCTCATGGAAGAAAACACGGTCAACCGGCTGGTGGTCATTGCTACCAAAGTGTATCTGTCCCATGCCTATGGGCCGGAAGCCGCAGCCCTGGCAGGCATTGCGGAAGAATATCTGGATGATTTGCTGGCCTATTTTATCGGGCAAAGCACCCGTCTGGCCATTCAAGTCCGACTCAAAGGCATCCTGGATACACATCCAGATGCCCTTATTCTGGCGCATTCGCTGGGATCTGTGGTGGCGTATGAAACGCTCCGGAATTTTGATCTCAAAGCGCATAGCCTGTTCACGCTGGGTTCTCCCTTATCCAAAACGCTGGTTTGTAAATTTCTGAAGGTGCCAGCCAAGAGCCGACCGGCTGTCAGTCACTGGTTCAATGTCTGGAGTCGGCTGGATCCCATTAGCGGAAAAGTCAAGGAACTGGGCTGCTTGCCGGAAGAACAGTTCCCAATCAAAAATTCTCACGACCTGCTGCGGTACGTTCATTCTCAACGGGAACGGATTCTCCGTTTGTATCAGGACAATGGATCTTAAACGGGAATCGGGAGTGTTCCTATTATGAAATCATCCCAGCGAGTCACCCGGATCGAGTACCAGAAGCGGCTGGATGTGCTTATGGCGCTGTGCGCCCGCGGACTGCCCTCCTCGCAACTGATCAAAATCGCCTGTCAGGAGTGGGGCGTTTCCCAGCGTCAGGCCAAACGGTATCTGAGAAAAGCCCGTGAGCAGCAAAGCATGCTGGGAACCCAGCCGGTGGAAGAACGCTATTCCCAATTGTTGCTCCGGCTCAATTACATCTACCAGCAGGCCATTCAGCTTAAAGATCTGGAACTGGCCCGGCGCACCGCGGTGGATTTGGCCCAGTTGCTCAGGCAACAACGAAAGGAACTGTTGCATGACTCCTCCTTCTCTTCTCCCTCAAGACTGGTTGAAGCGGATGAACTGGAAGCGCTTGTTCAATCACTGGCAATCGACGGGGAAACTGAACCAGAGTGAGCGGATCAATACCATCGCTTATCTGCGGGGGTATCAGGATTTTCGCTATTTTGTAACTTATTTTTTCCCGCATCATTGCCAGTTTGGCTTTTCTCGGATGCATGATCGCTTCTTTGAGGATGAAATGAATGCTGGGCGTCGGGGACGCCGGGATGTGATTGCCGCACCGCGGGGCCATGCCAAGACCACGTTTAAAGTCCTCTTTAAAGCCCTGCATGCCATTGTGTATGGGTATGAACCCTTTATCCTGGTGATTGGACACTCGGCCAGCGAGGCGCAAGCCAAGGTCCAGAACATTCTGGATGAATTGCAAAGCAACCAGCGGCTCATCGCCATTTTCGGGGAGCTGGCTCCGCCACTCAAGCACCGCTCCCGAAAGGGCTTTGTCACCCGAACCGGGATCCGGGTGATGGCCAAATCCAAGGGCCAGCAAGTCCGAGGCTTGTTGCACGGGCAGCACCGTCCCAGCCTGATCCTTTGCGATGACATTGAATCCCTGGAAGGCACACTGACGCCTGAACAGCGCTTGAAAACACGCAACTGGTTCTTCAAGGATGTACTCAAATGCGGGGCGGTGGATGGGTCTGCCAATATTACAGTGGTGGGGACCTGTCTGCATCCTGAATCTTTATTGTGTGATCTGCTGCAATCCCCCGGCTGGTTTTCCAGAAAGTATCAGGCGGTCGAGCGGTTTTCGGATCATGAACCGCTTTGGGAACAGTGGAAAGCGCTGTATACGGATCTGTCCAATCCCAACCGCCAGGAGGAATCGCAGGCGTTTTACGAGCAACACCGGGAACCCATGCTATCGGGCAGTCAAGTGCTCTGGCCTGCCGGGGAAACCTATCTGCAACTCATGCGCATGCGTATCGATGAAGGCCAAGCCAGCTTTTACAGTGAAAAGCAGAATGATCCGCTGGATCCCGAACGGCAACTCTTTGATATGAACCGAGCCAGGTGTTTTCGCATTCTGGAAGAGGGGCTGCTTTGGCTGGATGGATCAGACAAGCAGATTCTCTGGCAGGCCATGGAGCGTATTATTGCCTTTCATGATCCGGCGCTGGGTAAAAGGCCGGGGCAATATTCAGAACCCGATTATGCGGCCATTGTGGTGGTGGGACAAGATCAGGACGGGTATCTGTATGTGCTGGACTGTTACCTGGAGAAAGCCGCTCCGGCCCAGCAAATTGAAAAAGCATTGCAACTCCAGCGTAAATGGGGCTTTGAGACGTTGTATCTGGAAGAGAACCATTTCCAGCAACTACTGAAGCCCTTATATGCGCAAGCCATTGAAACGGCTGGCTTGAGTCAGTTTCGGGTCACAGGCGTTCACCAGCACCAGAATAAATACCAGAGGATTTCCACCCTGGAGCCGGATATCAGCAACGGGTATCTCTTGTTCAGTGAAACGATTCACCCTCGTCTCATCGATCAATTGACCCTGTTCCCCACCAGTTACGACGACGGACCGGATGCGCTTCAAGGGGCAGTGGCCCAGTTGAAGCGAGGCACGGCACAGCCTCGGATTCGGCGGATGTGAATAATCAGGAGTGTTTTCCCATGGAACTTGAAATCAAGGCATTACCGCTCGGTAAAATCAAATTGCCGAAGCAATCCCTCAAAGAACATCCGGAACGGCAGATTCGGCAAATCGCAGACAGCATACAGGCGTTTGGCTTTAACGATCCGGTGGCGGTGGATGAAACCAACCAGATCATTGAAGGCGTGGGACGGGTTCTGGCGGCTCAGGAACTGGGCTTCAAGGAAATACCGGTCATTCTGTTAAAACATCTGAGCCCAGCTCAGAAGCAGGCTTACCGGATTGCCCATAACAAGATCTGCCTGAACAGCGAGTTTAACCTGGAAGCCCTGCGTCTGGAATTTGAGTCTCTGGCTCAACTGGATGAATCCTTGTTGGGTATGACCGGCTTCGCTACGGCAGAAATCGAAGATTTGTTGAAGACGCCAACCTTGCCAGAGCTAGGCGTTGAATTGACCGAGGGGATGTCGGATGCCGCGACGGTCATCTGTCCGCATTGCGGAGGACAGGTGTATGTCTAGGAGCCTAAAAGTGATTAGCTTGTTTGCAGGGTGCGGAGGCTCCAGCCTGGGGTATCAGCAGGCCGGATGTCAGGTATTGGCGGCGGTGGAATATGATGCTCATGCCGCCGCTGTTTACCGGGAGAATTTCAAGACGACTCGCCTGTATGAATTGGATATCAGCAGTTTGGATACTTGGGCAGTTTTGGATGAATTGAACCTAAAACCGGGAGAGCTGGATATTTTGGACGGGTCGCCACCCTGTCAGGGCTTTTCCATGGCCGGGAAACGGCGGATGAATGATCCTCGGAATCGCCTGTTTGAAGAATATGTCCGTTTTTTAAGCGTTATCCAGCCCAAGGCGTTTGTGATGGAAAATGTCCCCGGTCTGGTGATTGGCCCCATGCGCTCCGTATTTTATGAAATGGTGCAGGCATTAACACAAGCCGGGTATGTGGTGCGGGGCCGGATTCTGAACGCGCTGCATTACGGGGTACCTCAAAGCAGGCGCCGAGTTATTTTGATTGGCTTTCGAAAAGATCTGAATCTGGTTCCCGAACATCCAGCCCCTAACTCACTTCCGGTTACTTTCCGGCAGGCTGTAGCGGGTTTGATGGATCATGAATTGATCCAGTATCCTACGGGTAAGGCTTTATTAACCGCAAAAGCCATTCGGGCGGGAGAGTCCGGGGCGGATGTGCATGAGCGGTACCGGCAGAAGGGGAATGAGTTTTCCCTGATCCGCTTATCGTGGGATCAACCCAGCCCTACGGTACTCAAGACTTTGCGTCCCGGCCAGGTGGGATTGCTGCATCCGGACGAGAATCGGTTTTTGAGTATTGGGGAACTGAAGCGGGTCTGCTCATTTCCGGATGATTTTGTCTTGCAGGGTTCTTTTATAGAACGTTGGGGACGGTTGGGAAATGCCGTGCCACCGCGCTTGACCCAGGCGGTGGCAGCAAGTGTGATAGGGCAATTGGAGTGTGTTTAATATTCGGAGGCTAGCATGACAGTCAGCACCCGTTGGGTCACATTGGGATCTGCGGCATTTTCACTGTGATATTTCAACTCTGGATCATAGTAATCGATCTTCCAAAAAATCCGGTGTCCGTTATAGGTCAGTGAGCCAAAGTCATGCTCCTGGTGCGGATCATTATCCGGGGTAAAGGTATTGAACTTGCAGACGGCATACAGGATACCAACCTGATCTTCTTGCTCAAGGGCTTGGATGCCTGCGGTCAGGACCAGGGTACCGCCGTTGAATGTGGTTCTAAACGCGTCATTGAGTGCCGCGATGGTTTGAGAGTCGGACATGATAAAAACTCCAGAAAAATCAAATGGGGATGATGAACGTTATTGGGGCAAGGAAGCCTTGAGGCGGGTTTCCATTTTATCCAGCGCCCATTGCAGGTGATCCGTCGATTGATGGCTGTAGCGAAAGACCATCTGAATGGTCTTATGCCCTGAAAATCTCTGGACGGTGGGCAAATCGACCCCGGACTGAACCAAATGGGTAATAGCGGTATGACGCAGGGTATGGCGGCAGACCTGATAACGATCCAGCCCGGCAGCGGTGACCACCCGGTAGAAGGGCTTTTCGATTTCTTGCCGGTGTCCGCTGACGGAGCGTTTGGCAGGGAAAAGATAACTCTGGTGGGGTTCGGTCTTGTGCTGGAGATAATGAGACAGGAACGTAGCCAGTCCGGCGGTCATGGGTTGCATGCGAGCGCCACATTTGGCTTTGGGGATATAGATTTCCCGCCGGGTGCAATTAATATTTTTAATTTCGATAGAGAGAATCTCGCTTCGCCGCATGGCGGTGCCAAGTGCAATCCGGATAAAGGGCTCAATCACAGCACATTCGTCCTTGGCGGCGGCTTCCAGCAGGCTTTCGATTTCATGGGCTTCCAGATAACGGGTGCGGATATTGTTTTCCGGGTATTTGACGACCTTGCAGGGGACTTTATCAAGCCAATGCCACTCTACAGCCTTATGGAAGAGTTGTGAAATCACCGCCAGATACCGATTGATGGTGGCCTGAGACAAGCCTTTGTTGAGCAGATGACGTTTGAATCGCTCGATCTCAAAGCGGCTGATGGCGGTCAGTGGGATATCCTTGAAATAGGGGATTAGCTCTTGTTGGATCTGGCGTTGTTTATCCGGAATATTGCGTCCGTTCTCCAGATCCAGGTTTTCCAGGTATTGAACAGCGGCTTCCTGAAAGGTGGTGGGGTGCATTTGGCTTTCTCCTCCGTTGTTGGGACTGCTTTATCGTGGCGGAGTGGCGGATTTTTGAAAGCAGATCCGGGAGAAATCCTTACATTTTGCAGCATTGGGACGAGAATAAGATTCTGAAAGCCCACTGGTATCCTCAGGAAAGCCATGCAAGATTGGTGGCTTAAAGTTACTGGATATGTTGGAATTATCTATATATTTGGCTTTCAAACGTAATATTAATATTGACAGGTATTTTTTTTAAGAAACCATGAAATATACAATCATTGCTGGCTCTTATTACATTTAAATAAATATAAAAACAATTAAGGAATTGGAGTATGAAAGAACTTATCATGCTGTTATTAGTCATAGTAGCAGTTGTGTTTTACGTCCAAGCTCAGAAAATTAAAGAACAGCTTACTAATGCGATACAGAGATCTCAGCAGCAAGAGAAAGAATTCATTCAAGGACAAGAGAAGCTACAAGCTGAGATAGATGCTCTGGCTCGCTTTCAGCAAGTGGCAGACGCTGAAAATGAAGCGACACAGCTACGTAAATCCGCAGAAGACGTGTTAAAAGCTGCTGAAAAAAAGGCTCTAGAGGTACACCAAAAAGCTTTGTCTGATGCTAATAGTATAAGGCAGAATGTTCGAATTGAAGCTGAAAAAACCCGAAATGAAGCTAATGAATATGCGAAGAATAGGCAAGAGCGTATTGATCAGTTGTTAGCGAACACTAATCAGCAAGCCCAAAAAATTTTAAAAGATGCCAACTTAGACGCAAAAACAAAACGAGACCGTATTGATAATTTACTGACCGCGGCAAGTCAGCAAGCAGACCAAATTATTAAAAATGCCAATGAACAGGCAGAAAAAATAGCTGGTGATGCTTATCTGGCACTTTCAAAGGCGAGCCAACTTGAAAATACAATCAATGCAATGAAAAATGTGATTGATGGTTATGGAGATCGATACCTTAAACCAACATATAGCTTATTGGATGAACTAGCAGAGGCTTACGGTTTTGATAATGCTGGCCAACAGCTGAAGCAGGCTAGAGAACGTAGCAAGTTAATGGTAGAGCATAACCGGGCAGCGACTTGTGAGTATGTGGAACCCCGTCGTCGGGAAACCGCGATTCGTTTTGTCTTAGATGCGTTTAATGGAAAAGTGGATTCTATACTTTCTAGGGCTAAGGTAGATAATTTTGGCACCTTGGAACAACAGATACGAGATGCTTACGCATTGGTAAACAATAATGGTAGTGCTTTTCGGGATGCTCGTATAAATTCAGAATATTTAGAGGCTCGAATAACAGAGTTGAAATGGATTGTTGCTGTATACGAATTAAGGGAGCAGGAGAAAGAAGAACAGCGTCGTATTCGTGAGCAAATCCGGGAAGAGGAAAAAGCCCGTCGTGAGATCGAACGAGCCTTAAAAGAAGCTGCCAAAGAAGAGGAAACCTTGCATAAGGCAATGGAAAAGGCTCGTCTTCAAATTGAGCAAGCGACTGAAGAGCAACGTGCTGTTTTTGAAGCCAAATTGTCTGAGTTACAAATGAAACTAGTGGAAGCTGAAGCTCGTAACCAACGAGCTCAATCTATGGCCCAACAGACGAAGGCAGGTCATGTATATGTCATCTCAAATATTGGTTCATTTGGAGAAGATGTATTTAAGGTTGGTATGACGCGTAGATTAGAACCCCTTGATAGGGTTAGGGAACTAGGAGATGCAAGTGTTCCATTTAGCTTTGATATACATGCCATGATTTGGTGTGAAGATGCTCCGTCCTTAGAAACTCTCTTGCACAAACAATTTATAGAAGCTCAAGTCAATAAGGTAAATCCCCGTAAAGAGTTTTTCCGTCTTCCTTTAACAGCGTTGCGCCAGGTGATTGAAGAACAAGGAATTGAAGCCTCTTGGACCATGTCTGCAAAAGCCCTTGAATTTCGGGAAAGTCAAGCTATAGAACAAGGGTTACAAGACAGTGCTATTATTAAAGCGAATTGGTTGAAGCATCAGGAGTTAGAGCCAATTGAAGATACTGAAGAACTTGTCGGAATCAGCTAAAAGAAGAAGTAGGTATGTTTCTAATGCCTTTATGACATGCAGCCTGAAAACAGGTCTGGTTGAAGTGAGAGATTTCTAGTAAATTCTCTTCTAGCATCTGACCCCCAATTATTAAAGTCTTCAATTGACAGCTTTCAATGATTTAAAATCACAATAGGATGCTTCCCTTGAGAGATAACCTCACCTTGATACTCGCTCAAGGTCTTGCCACTGGGATTTGTAATTTGAGCTGGGCGAGAATATAGTTCTAGCAAGGTTGATATATCTCTTGATGAAGGCTTTATAGCATATGTTGTGGCTGGAAACATAATATCACCTGGGTTTCGACTATGACCTGAAATTCCAAGTAAATGTCCCAGCTCATGGAGAGAAAGCTTATAAATTGTTCTTGGCACATAAAACTGGTTGCTATTATCAATAAGATGAAAAGCAATATCTGCTTTTACCATTGTATCTTTAAGATAAGTGGATTCAGTTACAGCAGGCTTGGCACTTTGATCTGCATACCATGTAACAATAGTATCGACTGCATCACTTTTGTTTTCGACAAACTGAAATTGGATTTTGTTATTTAAAACTCCTTGCCAAATTAAGCAGGCCTTTTTAAAGTTATCCGCGTATTCCGGGTTCCAGCCTTTAATATGGCTTCCTGGAGAAATATAGATTGTAATTACCTTAGTTTCATCATTCCAGCGCAGGACTTTGCCATTCAATAAAGCATCCTTAATATAATTTCCGGCTTTGCTGGGAGTGGACAATTCGTCTATGTTTTTTTGGAGTATTTGATTGTTTCTATAGGATTGCTTTAAAGGTTCTCTAGTTATATTAATGGCCAGAAAAGAAGCATCATCTTGATTCAAAGTCTGCTGTATGTATTTTTGTGCTGTTGCTATATCGCCACGCCTTGTGTAAAGTTCGATGTACGCTAAAAGCGTAAGCATTTTGGTAGTTGGAGCGATACCAGGGGAGAATGCTAATGGTTCAGACCTTATTAGGTTTAATTCTGCTTCATCTAACTTATCCAAATAGACTTGGGAGAAACCGAGATAACTGTATGCATAAGCATAAATCTGTTTATTTCCGAGGGCCGCTGCATCTTCTCCAGCAATTTTGAAACATCGTTCAGCCTCAGGATAGTCCTGATTGAAAAATGCTGATTGCCCGGCCTTGAGGTTTGATTGTAATTGTACTTTTATTGCGGTGGTGTCAGCAGCATAACCTAATATAGAACTATTGCCATAGGCAAGAAACGCTATGAGTATAAGATGAACAAGGTTTCGCTTGAATTTCATAATAAGCTTTCTGTTGTTCATTCTATTATAAGCCATTAGCTGGATATTATTTTCCCTATTTGGATAGATTTTAGATATTAGCGTTGCTAACCATTTGGATATACTACAAGCTCAGCGGACTAACAATTCTCATCTGTAAAATGACATAATTTTTATATGTCTACTAATCCACAGTTGATGGCCTGCTGAATAATAGGATTGGGGGTGGAGTTATTAGATAAAATTATCAGTACTCGATATTTTGCTCGGGTAATAGAAAGATACATTTCTCTAATGGCTTTTTGTTCTATAGCTGTATTTAATGCTTCATTATCAACGATACGAGGGGGATAGATCCCTTGTTCTAGGCCGACTAAAATTACAGCATCAAACTCTTGCCCTCCAATTTGTTCTGGAGTAGAAAGTACCACTATAGGTTGATCGGAAGGAATCCTCTCACCTCGCTCATGTATTACTTGAAATGGCAGATCTGTGATAGAGAGTTCCGATAATAGCGTTTCCCAGTATTGTTCTGCATGGCAAATTACGGCAATTTGGCGAATATTAGTTCTTCGTAATTCTCCTACACTTTTCCGTACATATTTGCCTATGCTTCTTGCTTCAGCATTTACCCTGTCAATTTTGGGCTTAAGGGCTAATGGATGATTATCAGATTCAAGATTTTCTGCTATACCAGTAAAGTCTGGAAAATCTACTCCAAATAAATCCGTACTTCTTTGGATGATAAAAAATGCAAGCTGAATGATAGAAGGTGTAGAACGTTGAATAGAACTCAAGTTTTCGTTTGTAATATCTTTAATACCTAATGTTGCTAGACCTGCATTTGATTGTCCATATAATGCTTGTGCCTCATCAAGAGCAAGCGCAATAGGGGCATGGTTCGTATCCCCTTTTGTAAGTAATGCAAAAACTCTTCTTTCATTCTCATTAAATAACTGAGCTTCATCTACAAATACATAATCAAAGCCTTCAGTTTTTCTTCTTAATTGCCAAACAGGTGTTCTTAAACGTGCAGCTAATGATAATGCAATATCATCAGGATCTAAAACGTTGTATGTTTCAAAAACAACCCTATGGTAGTTTTGAAATGTTTCATAGATAAACTCACGTTCATCAATATCAAGGTTTGCATGGAGTCTACTTAGTGCTCTTTCTGATTCTACATATTTCTTTTTTTCTGCCTCTAGTCCATGGCCTTTTATCGCTATTGATATTTCGGCTAATACTAATGAAGAAAAGATATGCAGAAGATTTTCATTTTCAAATACAGTTTCTAAAAAAGGACTTTTTTGAACCGTTTTTTGAAGTTTTTCTTTGGATTCTTTAAGTGCTTCTTTAACTTGCTCTAATTGAAATTGTTTGGCATCGCTTACATCAGGCTCAATTACAGAAGTCACATCAAGGTGAAGCTGTTTACGACAATATTCAGACAGCGTTGTTACAAAAATTCGGTTTTGTATACCTTCGTATAGTAGCTCAAGTTTTTGAACTGTCTTGTTCCTCATAGCTTCGCTATGAACAATAAACAAGGCCTTTTTTTCTACATCTCCAATAACCTTTTTAATTGCAAGAAGTTGCATTAATAAAGTTTTACCTGAACCTGCTGGTCCTAAAATTCTTAATGGATGTTTGTCAATCGATTCAGAGAGCAAAATCCGTCTTTGTACTTCACTAAGACTACTATTTGGAGACAGCCAATTCTCATAGCTTTTTCCTATAGATGCTATAGAATCATATGTGGTAAAAGAAGCATTTGCTACTTGAATTTGATAATTATCGTATTCATGGCTTTGACTAGTATCAGTAAAGGAGAGTAAGTTTATACGAAAATTTTGTAAAAACTCTGCACTTGCTAGAGGCTTATTACGTGTGCTATTTAGGATTTTGTTAGCAGCAGAGAATAAAGATGGTAATTTATGACTGTCTTTCTCCGCTTCTTCTATTAAAGTTGGAAAGTTTTTATGAGGGCCTAAAATGATAAGCGTTCTAGCCCTTGCATCCAATTCTTGGGTAAAGCGTTCAAAATAAACCAGACTGAAATTCCTTGCAGCAGTACCTCTTCCTGCAAGAAGAGTATGAGCCCCATTGTCCCATTTTCGATGATAGTATGCCCCATCTATTAAAAGACCTTGTAAACGCTGATTAATTATATATAAGCTTCGTTCTAGCACTTCCCTAGAAAAACTGGATTGTTCAAAAATTGATAATTCTCCTTTGCATTTAACAAAGCCCCAAGATTCCTCACTACTTCCTGAAATGTAATCTACATGCCATAAGAAAACAGTGTCTTCCATAGAATCATAAGAAATTCGAATTGGTCCCTCGATAAAATCATGATCTTTTAATGAATTTGATAAAACTTCCCAGTTTGAGAGTGCAGAATGTAAAGAATCCAAGAGCCCTACTTTGGGCAAAAGCCATTCCGCAGAAGCTTGTGTAATTGCAAAGTATGTCATACTTGCTCCTTAATTTGATTGGAGAATTCCTGAATAGTAGATTCTGTAAAATCTCGTGAGCCAAGCCGTATATACATTGAAATATAACGTGAAATTAAATCCGCCAAAAAATCATTTTTTAGAGATAAAAATTTTATTGGATAATCTAAGAAATGAACTAAAGATGGAAATTCTTTGAAATATGCTTGAGAAATTGTCTTCCAGGTAGTTGATTCTGATATTTGAGCAAGTTCAAGTATTCCAATAGGAATGGACATAGGGTATCTAAATAAAGCAACTGAATGCTCTTTCAGTAGAGAAGAGCTGTTTGGCTTATTATCTGCTGGCAAAAAATGAATATCGTTTTTGTAAGAATTAGTAATTATAGAAGTTAATAATTTAGAAAACTTTTGTCTGAAAATGCTTTCAACAACTGAAATTGGTGCAATTTCACCTTTTTCAATAATCTCAATGTAATGGGTAATAGCATTTAATTTTTCGAGAATTTGTTCTCTTTCTTTTATTTTTATTTTATTCCCTTTTATTTCATTAATAATGTATTGTAAATTTGATTTGTTTGGAAGTTGAAATCTTTTAGTTGGAAATATATAATTTTGAAACTCAGGGCGATTAAAAAGATCAGAGACAGATGTGGAAATTTCAGAAAAAAATGTAGGATGAGAACAATACTCTGCAATAGTTAAAATAGGTAAATAGGTTATACTTTCACATTTATTATTAGCCAAATCACAAGCTGGCGTTAAAACTATACCACTTGTTAAGTCCTTTCTTAGGCTCCCAAATGTTGGCAAACAACTCCATATGTCACCCGTTCTAAATGACAAAGGTGGAAGGAATTCATATATTTCCTTTATTTCTATTTTGATTTCAGAAGTCATAGTGCCAATTGCAAACTTGTACTCAGAATTCTATTTTGCAGCCTTATCTGTGTCTTATCAAGTGCTTAGTGAAAGATTCTTTTAGGTGGGTAGACTCAATGATTCTTGTATTGTTCAAAGTGGGTGACCAAAAAATGTCATCAGAGTTATCAGAACAGAATATAGTTTCCGCAGTCTTGGTGTGGATTCTTTAGGGAGCCATTCATAATCCAAATAAGAATGGCTGGCATGGCAATGAGCCAGTTTTATACTGCTGATCAAAAACTATTTGTAATTACCTTGGTTGTTAAGAATTAAGAATATGATTGGCATCAAATGGTATCATTTGTGTATATTATGTGAGTTATACTCCTGTCCTCCTTTTGAATTTTCAATCCTTCTATATGATGTGAAAATTCAAAAAACTCAGAGCATAGCCTAGGGGTTTGAAAAAATATGATGCCACCTCACAGAATAGGACTGCGGACATGCGGATTTTGAGTGCGCAAAGTGGTAATAAACAACTAATCGCTATGGTTCAAAACAAGCATTGCACTGGAAAAAGCTTGAATGTCACCAAGCCTGTGTTCAATCAAGTGCTGAACAATGGCTAAATCCAGTTTCTGGTAGTTGTGTACTGCAATATTGCGAAAGCCTGTCATTTTCTGTAAACGATCGCTTAGCTGCGCATCGATCAACCCTGCATCTTGCAGCAGAGCAAACATGTCACGACTTGTTTGGGGAAGCCCGAGTTTTTTAACTCGAATGATATGGGCTGCCAAATCAATGGAGGCTTCACAAGCCCTTTGCAAATTCAGGATAATGGCATCCTGGCGCAAAAAGCTGGCCTTGA
The DNA here is from genome assembly GCA_902168245.1 of Candidatus Melainabacteria bacterium. GTDB lineage: Bacteria > Cyanobacteriota > Vampirovibrionia > Vampirovibrionales > Vampirovibrionaceae > Vampirovibrio. The sequence goes on along the minus strand of CABHPA010000159.1, from coordinate 917 downwards.
ACTCTTCTTCATAGCCTCATAGTCTTCATGGATTCGCTTGAGACACCGTTCGATAATCGCTGCCTTATTGAGAATAATGTCATCCATTAGCCAAAAACCTGTTTATCTTGCTGTATTGCCTCAATAATCCCTTGTCGTTCCTCATTAAAGCGCACATACATACTGAGGGCCACCATCTCAAAAGTTTGGCAGGCAGTTTCATCCTGGGTAAAAATTCGTTGGCCCGTTTGAATCACCTGCATGCGCATGACCGTGGATGCGCTTTGTAAATCCACCAAATCTACATGTCTGTTTACAAGATTGCCAATTTCTCCGGCACATTCCCAAAGGGCCACCGGATCAACCGGATGGGGGAATAAGACCGCCAAATCCACATCACTCTCAGTCGTTTCTTGCCCGGAGCCAACACTGCCAAATAGATATAAGCCCTGAAGCATTGGAAAACGTGTCTGAATTGTGGCAACAATGTCAGGAACCAACCGCTGAAACTTATTGTTTTCTAGAAACGCTGAAGTCATCCCTCTATTTTACAGTGAGGAGGGAGGTTGTGGGGCAAATTCCCCTAGGCTTGTGCCAGATTAGCGGAGTTCTGGTCTTTTGTTCTAAAACGCTGTTGAATTAGTAAGTCGCACATTCTGGAAAAGATTACCTAGTGATGGGTAGAAGCCTTTTCCTCTGGAAATGCACCATAAACAGAGCATTTTTTGGAGCTGCTTTCTGATGAACTGTAGCAAAGGTTTGTATTTACAGGATCTGCTCTAATCTTGGACCAAATATCCCCTAAAAACTAGAACGCCTCCACTAATTTGATAGTGAAGGCTTTGAAAATGGTTCTAGGAGAAAGGTGGTGCCACCTCGCAGAATTGAACTGCGGACACGCGGATTTTCAGTCCGCTGCTCTACCAACTGAGCTAAGG
>CABHPA010000158.1 GCA_902168245.1 Candidatus Melainabacteria bacterium | reverse complement strand
TGATTTTATTGGGAAAATCTTCTGCTAAAACGCCTTCCTGAATCAGGAATTTCGCAAAGCAAGTAATGGCCTCAAATAATTTCAGCCGCTTGGAAAATCTCTCAATGGGAATAAGCATCAGGGCTTGCTTAAAATTAGAAACCGACAGTTCATCGAAATGCTCAAAATACCACTTCATCTGGTGTCGGTACAACTTAGTGGTGTGCTCACTATAAGCGTAACCATTGAATAAACCGTGTTCCAGGGCTTGCAGCCAAGTGGATACATAGGATTGTTGCGTGTTCATTAAAAAATGTCCTCCAAGTTGCTTGTGGTGGACATTCATTGCTCTGCTCACCACTAAAAGCAAGCCATGCAGTCAACTTTTTTGCAATTGTGTGGATAGTTGTCGAGAATTGGGCAATATGGTTGACATTGCTGAGGACGAGAGCGTGTATGTAAGCTGTGAAGCAACCCAAGGAGATCGGTATGTTGGAACAGAAAGAAATGACATTGCAAGAGGCTGCTCAGCTTTATTTAGAAAGTTTAATTGCAGCAGGGAAAAGCTCTCGGACTATTTACACTTATGGGAAGGATTGCGAACAAATGCTGACTTTCTTTGGTCCGGATAAAAAGTTAGTGAATATTCTACCAGCCCATGTTGCCAAATTCTATCAATCAGATGCCTTATTAAAAGTGGCAAAGAATGGGAAAGAACGATCATCCAGAACGGTGAATAAAACCAAGATGGTATTCAAGTGTCTGCTGAATTGGGCCAAAGAACAGGGGTATATTGAAACGCTGCCCTTGCCAAAAAAGAAGGTTAGCCAAGCCAATCCTTCTCCAGCCCCCGAAGAAAAGGACTTGTAATGCCACTGACAAAAGAGCAGGGATCCTATCGGACCGAAGCCCTTGAGTTGCTCCAGGGAGCCATGGAATCGTTAGAAGAGACATACCAGCATATCCAGCAGGCAAGCTGGTATGTCCGACAGTTACCAACCCACTACAACATGCCGGGCAATATGGAAAGCTACGTTCTGAACTACATTAAATACAGCAACGATTCCCTTGTCGAGAGGCTTGAAGGCTATATCAAGGAGCTAAATGATCTTGAAAAGGAGGAGAAAGATGCCTGAAGAAGTGACCCTGATTCGCATTGAAGGAACCTATCGAAGGCGATGTCTGACATCGACACAAGCCTTCCGGGATATGAGCGAGTATTTTGCCTGGGAATACCCGAAAGACGAGCCAGAAACAGTGATAGCAGAAGGAGTCACCACCATGCTTTATATGAATAGACGGGCCAAAATCAAGCTGATTAAAAAGATGGCCCCCGAATACCAGGTAGAACACCTGAATTTTAAGGACTATACCGCACAGGAGTTGTCTAAAATCTGGCAGGACGATGATCTCTTGGATCAGATTCTGTGTGAACTCATCGAAGCGTTGCCGAACCAGTAAGGAGACAAGTGCCGTGTATACTATTTTCGTGCGTAAACCTCGTGTTCTGGATGAGATTGCACAGAACGCGCAGGATACTGATCGGAAGGAATGGGTGGAAATTACCGAAAAGATCGAGTTAACGCCCGAGCAATATGATGCCTTTTGGCGTAATCCCACCTGTGGAAGTTACCATTTCTTGACAGATAAGGGAGGATACCGGGACAGCCAGCGAACGGCTGTTGTGCTGACCTGCGGAAATCGAGATCCCATCATTGTGGATCCCAGTGGCTCTGACTATGGCCGGTATGTGGGATTTGAAGTCCCTGTCTAATAAATTGCCAAAAGATTATGGTAGAGTGGAACATTAAAAGGTATTCTCTTTGCCAGGTTTTTAAGGAGATCTTGCTTTATGCCAAATACCATCCAACTTCATCGGGTCTTACGCTCTACACCAGAGCGTGTCTATAAGGCATTCCTGGATGCAGATGCCATGGTAAAGTGGTTACCGCCGAATGGGTTTACAGCCAAAGTGCACCACATGGATGCCAAGGTCGGTGGCACGTTTAAAATGTCCTTTACAAATTTTACGACAGGTAACAGCCACTCATTCGGCGGGGAGTACCTGGAACTGGTACCTAATGAGAAAATTCGATACTCCGATAAGTTTGATGACCCAAACCTGCCAGGAGATATGCAAGTGTCCATCACCTTGAAGCAGGTTTCAGTCGGAACCGAAATAAATATTACCCAAGCTGGCATACCGGATGTTATTCCTGCAGAAGCTTGTTATCTCGGCTGGCAGGAGTCCCTGGCTCTCCTTTCGAAACTGGTGGAAGCTGAAATTCAGGATTAATTGACTCGTATACTTACCAAGTGAAATACAATCAGCTTTCCAGATCCGGTTTTTGGTAAAGACTAGAAGATCATGGTAAATGACCATGATTGGTTCTGCTTTATGACCATGATCTCTTATTTTAGGCCTCCTTTAAACACAAATTGCTGCTAAAATGCACCCGTAGAAGGGATGAGGCGATGCTATTTCAGAGCGCACTCCATTGGAAGGTGAGGTCTGGTATCAAAGAGTGCCGCTGAAATAATATTGATATATCGATGCACATTACTCCAGGAAGGTGTGAGGATGATATTTTAGATCAGACCTAAGACTACACTTGTATGCATGGTATGGGACCATAGACTATTAAATGTTCGAGTATGGAACCTTGCAACAAATTGGGTCATTCAATAGGTAAAAGGGGCAGACCCAGCTCTCTGAGAAATTCGTTATGCTCATTGGTTGCAGTAACAATTGTCTCCTGCAAGGCTGCCAATTGACCGTGAACCTCATCAAGATCAATATTCTTCTCGACTTCTGCTGTGCTTATATAGCGGGAAATGTTAAGATTATATCCGTGTTTTTCCGCAATATCTTCCAATGATACACGTTTAGAGTAGCGGTCTTCCTCACTACGCTCTCTATAAGTATCGACTATCTTATTAATGTCTTTTTTACTCAGCGAGTTTTGTCTTTTTCCTTTTTCAAAGTGTTCGCTGGCATTGATAAACAGCACATCATCAGATTTTTTACATTTTTTCAGTACCAATATACACACAGGAATACCCGTTGAATAAAACAGGTTGGCAGGCAGGCCAATAACGGTATCAATATGCCCGTCATTTAATAGCTTTGTTCTTATTTTTTCTTCTGCACCACCCCTGAAAAGCACACCATGTGGCAAGATGATTGCCATTGTGCCGTTTTCTTTAAGGAAATGGAACCCATGCAGCAAAAAGGCAAAATCCGCAGCAGATTTTGGAGCTATACCGTAATTTTTAAAGCGCATATCGTCCCCTGTTGCGTCTGTTGGCTCCCAGCGCAAACTAAAAGGTGGATTGGCTACAATCGCATCAAAATAAGGCTTTTTAGACGGGTTTTCCTCACGCAACATGTCCCAGTCATTCTTTAGAGTATCACCCAGATAAATATCGAACTCAGAATCTTTGACACCATGCAGCAGCATGTTCATCCGTGCCAAGTTATAAGTGGTGACGTTCTTCTCTTGGCCATAAATTTTGCCAATAGCACCACCTTTTTTATTAAGTTCTTTCTTAACATTCAACAGTAAAGAACCCGAACCACAGGCAAAGTCAAATACAGTCTCCAGTTGTTTTCTACTCCCCTGAGACGGATCTTGGCTATCAAGAGTTACGATTTTAGATAAAATCGTTGAAATTTCTTGTGGTGTATAGAACTCCCCTGCTTTTTTACCAGATCCAGCGGCAAACTGGCCAATCAGATACTCATAAGCATCGCCTAGTGTGTCTTTATCGGTTGAAAACTCAGCAAGACCTTCGGAAATCTTTGAAATGATTTTGCATAACAAAACGTTGCGCTCGGCAGGATTTCTACCCAATTTCTCAGAAGACAAATTAATTTCAGAGAACAAGCCTTGAAATGAACTCCCAAACGATTCGTTTTCGATATATTTAAAACCATCCTGAAGGGTCTTGAAGAGCTCGGCATCTTGCCTTCGTGCCATTTCAGCAATATTGCCCCAGAGATAATTCGGCTCAATCACATAATGCATACGGCGACGCATCAAATTTTCAAAGTCTTTCACATCGTTTTCATTTTCTTCATACCAGCGTTGCAGGGGGGTCGTATGACCGTTTGGAGCAGGATATTCATGGCCAAGCTCCTTTTTGGCGGCTTCTTCATAATTATCGGAGAGATAACGTAGGAAAAGAAAGGAGAGCATATAGTCCCGAAAGTCATCGGCATTCATCGCACCACGCAACTGATCCGCAATTGCCCACAGGACTTTGCCTAGTTTTTTTTGTTGATCTTCGGTCATGTCTTACTCCGAATGCAGTACAAAATTGTATGTATTTTTAATTCTTCCAAAGATCTCCCGAAAAAGAGCCTCATTATCGTCATTCATCTTATCAGAGCTAAAATGATAGACTTTTTCATGAGAAAGAAAGTTTACAATATTGGTCACTCGCTCAGCATCCTCAATCCCTATTTTCTCTAATACATAGCTTGTGCGCCCAACACCGAGGAATGAAGATATATTCTCAAGGACTTGACGCAGAAGGGCGAAATGGTAAGCACGAAGTTGTGATTCTGGTTTCTCATCGGATGTTTTACCTAATTCTAGTTTTTGGGCGTTTTCTAATAGCTGTAACAAATGTAAATGGTACAAGAAAACATCTTGTCTTTCGCTCTCTAGCGTTAATTCCCCGGATTTTAAACTTAAAATATGGAGTTTGGTTTTTTTGCCAAATTTAACGCTTTTTTCACCTTTCTTTAGCCAGTTCCCAAGGACAGAAAAGAACCCAAAATGATGAGTGGTTATAATAATTTTTCTATGCTCATGGTGCTTTTCGATTAGATCAAATATAGTTGACGCCGTGACAAAAATGTTATGATCATCTAGGCTGGAAACAGGGTCATCAATAAAGAAGTGGCTGGATTGCCTATCTGCCCAGCCCTCGACTTCAAACAAAGCTAAAAAGAAACACCAGATAAAGATACGCTCCTCACCCCTCGATATTTTTATTCTTTTTTTATCTTCATCATCAGGTATATAAAAGAATATTGACTCAATGCCTTTCTCAGGATCTGCATAAGGAACAAAATCAAAGTCATACTTAATTTTGAATGGCTTTAACTTTTTATAGAGTTCTTCTTCAGTTATAGAACTGTGAAACCTGTTCAGGCTACTTTCTCTAACCAGTAGCTGAATATTTTCTTCGTTGTTCTCGGTGTCATTATCCCAGGAAAAAATGTCTTCGCTAAAGGCATTATAATATACGCCCGTATGCTGTTTTTCTTGTTTGGTTACATCTTTATAGGCAACAGAAAGTCTCGTTTTCCCCGTTGCATTTGACTGAGACCCACCGCCGGTACCATCCAAAGCTAGAGTTTCAGGATATTAGCACAATTGAATGGCCTTAGACAAAAAACACTCTCAAAATATCGTCGTCGAGATCAAAAAAACGGTGTATAAAAGC
>CABHPA010000157.1 GCA_902168245.1 Candidatus Melainabacteria bacterium | reverse complement strand
CGGAAGTGCTTGCTACCCAGGCCGAAAACACGCGTTCTCAGGTGGACAAGACTTACCATTGCGTGGTGTCCTTCCCGGAAGGCGAGTTTCCCACTCGGGAGCAGCTAGAAGACATTGAAGACCAGATGTGCCAGGCACTGGGCTTTGAAGAACACCAGCGGATTAGCGCGGTGCATCAGGATACGGATAACATCCATCTACATTTAGCCATCAATAAGGTGCATCCCCAGACGTTCAAGGTCCATGAGCCCTTTCGGGATTATTACATCCGGGATCGGGTTTGTCGGGAGCTGGAGCAAAAGCATGGCCTGATTGTGGATAACGGAATCGGCCAGGGGAAACGTTACGGGAAAGAGCAGGAAATGAATGTTCATTCTGATAAGCAGACTCTCTGGCAATGGATTCAAGACAACACCAAGGAAGCCCTTATCCAAACTGCCCAAACGGCTGAGAGTTGGCAAACTCTGCATGAACAGTTTGCCGTTCAGGGGCTGGTCATAAAACCCCGAGGAGCCGGGCTGGTGATTGGCACCCTGGACGGGAGCGTTCACATCAAGGCCAGTTCCGTGGATAAAAGCCTGTCGTTTAAACGACTGTCTGAGCGCTTGGGTGAGTATCAAGCTTCAGCGCCTGATAAACAGTTGCCCCAGCAGCCCAAAGTTCAGTATCAGGCTGGCCCTCGGATGCCGGATGAGGCAGCTAAGGCTTTATATGCCAAGTTCCAGTCCCAAAAACAACAGGCATGGGAACAGCGCAACGCCTTTAAGGCCAAACAACAAGCCGAAAAAGAAGCCTTTAACCAACAACTCAAAGCCTGGCACCAGACGGAACGGCAGAAAATCAAATCCTCCAGTTTGCCTGGAGCTGCCAAACGGCAAGCTTATCACCAATTGGCCCAAGAGCGTGAATTGCTCTGGGATACCCAACGCCAAAAAGAAGCCGAACAGCGTAAAACGGTCTTTGAGACGCATGTTCCCCTAACCTGGGAGCAGTTCCTGGTTCAAACGGCAGAACGGGGGAACAGCAAAGCCCTAGAACTTTTGCGCAGCCGCAGATACAAGCAAGCCCGGATGGCCAAGGCCCTGGTGACAGCAGACAGTCTGGATGCGGCCCGGCATATTGTATACCAGCATCTCAAACCGATTGTGAAACGAAACGGCGATCTGATTTACCGGGTTCAGGACGGCGGTTCTGTGACGGATGAGCGCACGAGAGTCCGGGTAGATGAAGTGACAGCCGGTTCCGCATTTCTGGCCCTTTCCCTGGCCTCAGAGCGCTTTTCTGGTCAACCCTTGGATGTCCAAGGGGAAACGACCTTTAAACAACAAGTGGTCCAGTTTGCCGCCCAATATGGGATGCCGGTCACGTTTAAGGATGCCGCGCTGGAAGCCGAGCGCCAGCGTTTGTGCCGGACTCTGGAGAATCCTTCGCTAGCAAAGGTTGAACCCTTGTCCCCCGCGCTGGAAGCCTTTATTGGTCAACGTAATAAGCTGGTAGGTAAAGTTTTGGATCTCTTGCCCCATCGCGTCTGGACGGCACATGATCAGGGTGACATGATTTATCAGGGACGGCGAAATTTAACGGATGGAACGCAAGCCGTTCTCCTCCAGAAAGGGCAAGAACTACTGGTTAAGCCGGTTCAAGCTCAAGAGTTTCTGGGACTCAAAGTTGGACAACTGCTTCAAATCAACGAGAAAGGTCAGCCGCAAACCAGAGGGAGAGGACAGGGCTATGAGCGATAAACCGGCTAAACAGGGGCATTGGTCCGATATTCTTCCGTATGGTGGTGTTGTATTGGCCGCCAGTATGGCTGCCACCCAATTTGCCGCCTGGCGGTTTGAGTATCATCCGGCTTTAGGTCGCCCCATCTTTGATCAGTTCTATGCGCCCTGGTGCTGGTTGACCTGGCAAGTCCAGTTTGGCAAGCAAGGCCCTCAAACCTTTTCCCTGGTGAATATTTTCTGCATTCTGGTTTTTGGCGGAATGCTCTACAGTTATTTGCTGGTGCGAACCATGCGTTCTCGCAGTTCCCAAAAGCATGAAGGGGTTCATGGAACCGCGCATTTTGCCACACAAGAAGAAATTGAGCAAACGGGTTTGCTGGCTCTGAAAGGCCAAAAGGGAGCCGGGGTGTATGTGGGTGGCTGGACGGATGGGCAAGGGAAAACCCATTACCTGCGCCATAACGGGCCCGAGCATATTGCGGCCATTGCCCCCACTCGTTCTGGAAAAGGGGTGGGCTTAGTCGTTCCCACGTTGCTCACCTGGCCGTATTCGGCGGTGATTCATGACATGAAAGGGGAGCTCTGGAACTTGACGGCGGGTTACCGGAAAAACGAGCTGGAAGGCATCGTGCTGAAATTTGATCCAGCCGCTGCCCAAGGGAGCTGTCGGTTTAACCCGCTGGCGGAAGTGCGGGTGGGAAGCGTTTTTGAAGTGGCGGATGTGCAGAATATCGTGACCATTATCGTGGACCCGGATGGGAAGGGCTTGAATGATCACTGGACCAAAACGGCCCATGCTTTTCTGACCGGGGTGGCCCTGCATTTATTGAACAAGGCGAAAAATGAGGGAAAACCGGCGACGACGCTGTATGACATTGCCTTTGCCCTGTCAGACCCGAACCGGGAAATCAAGGCGCTGTATGATGAGATGATCAACAGCAAGACCAAGCAGTCGGATCAAGCGGATCCCAACCGTCCCGGGAAAAAGAAGATGGTGGTGCATCCGACGGCAGCTTCGGCGGCCCGGGACATGTTGAACCGGCCAGAGCAAGAGCGGGGCTCAGTGTTGTCTACGGCCATGAGCTACTTGTCTTTATACCGGGATGAGCTGGTGGCCAAGAATACCAGTTACAGCGATTTTAAAATCAGTGATCTGATGAAAGGACAGAAGCCGGTATCCTTGTATCTGGTGGTGCGTCCGGCGGATAAAGACCGGCTCAAGCCTTTGATGCGGTTGATGTTAAACCAGATTGTCCGTACGCTCACCCGAGACGAAATTGAGTTTGTCAAAGGGCGACCTGTCAAAAAGTATGATCACCGCTTGTTGCTGATGCTGGATGAATTCCCCAGCTTTGGCAAACTGGAAGTGTTCCAGGAAGCGTTGGCTTTTATTGCCGGGTATGGGATCAAAGCGTATCTGATTATGCAGGATATTGCCCAACTGCGGGCGGCTTATGGGCATGATGAAAGTATTCTGTCCAATTGCCATATTCGGGTGGCCTATGCGCCCAACAAGCAGGAAACCGCCGAATGGCTGTCTAAAATGTTGGGACAGACCACGGTGGTGCGTAAAGACACCACGGTTTCCGGCAAACGGATGGGCGGGATGCTCAAAAATGTGAGTGAATCCTATCATTCCAGTGCCCGTCCCTTGATGACCCCGGATGAGGTGATGCGCCTGAAATCTCCCGAAAAAGATGGGGGCGACAATATTGTGCATCCGGGGGAAATGCTGATTTTTATAGCCGGGCAGGCCCCGATCAAAGGGACTCAGCTTTTATATTTCCGAGACCCCTGGTTCCGGATGGCGGCGGCCATTGCGCCTCCCAATCGATCGGATGTGATTCGCAAGCAAACGGTGAAAACCTTGGCTGAACCGATCAGGAGCCAGGCAGAAGCAGAGCCTCAAGAACCAGAAAAGGCCAACCAGTCGACCGAAAGCCTACCTATGCAGTCTTTAACCCGCACAGTGGAACGAGATGCCGACGCGATGGCTCAGTCCCGATGAAGCGTATTTTTGTCGTGTATGGGGTCATCGTGGCTGGTATGGCCTTACTCTATGGTTTTATGATGACAATGGGGTACCGGATTAACCAGAGTGATTCGATTCCCCCGGGGCTGTACCAGGTCAGCTCTGTGGGCCGTCCCATTCAAAAGGGGGATATTGTCTGGTTTTGCCCACCGGATACGCCTGATTTTCGTTATGGCCGGGATGTACTCAATTGCATCCCGCCCGGCAATTGCCCGGGGAACTACTTGCATATGCTGAAGCCCGTGGTGGCCGTGGCTGGGGATCAGGTGGAAGTGAAGACCAATGGGGTGTATGTCAATGGCCATCTGGTTGTGAATAGTAAGCCCCTGATCAGAGACAACCAGGGCCATCCCTTAAAACCCAGCCTGGGTAGCTTCAATGTACCCAGTGGCCGGGTGTGGTTGGTGTCTCATTTCAATCCTCGCAGTTTTGACAGTCGCTACTTTGGTCCCGTGTCAACAGGGCAAATCGAAGGTCTGGCCCGGCCAGTCTGGGTTAAGAAATATTAATTGAGTGACTCAACCGGTGAAAAGCCAGGTATAGTAATGATTGGGATTGAGCAAGTCTGATTGAGAAGAGGACTATCCTGATGAATAAAGAAGAGTTAGTACAAGAGGTTGCCAAAAAGACCAAGCAGTCTCAAAAGCAAACCGGTGAAATTATTGATGCCCTGGTGGAAACCATTAGCAAAACGGTGGCCAAAGGCAAGAAGATTACGCTGGTGGGCTTTGGTACGTTTGAGCCTCGCAAGCGGGCGGCTCGAATTGGCCGGAACCCTCAGACGGGTAAAGAGCTGAAGATTGCGGCCAAAACCGTTCCTGCCTTCTCCGCTGGGAAGAAATTCAAGGAAGCGGTGGACAAGAAGAAATAACCGGCACTCTATCCTATTGCCAAGCTAAAGAGTCCGCCTTTCATAAGGCGGACTCTTTTTGCTGATGAACTTGCTAATAAATAACCCAACATAAAGGACGTTATGTCCCCCATCTCAGAGAGCCTCCACCCTTGAATTGAAACACTTTCTATAACCCCTTGTTTCAAAAAGGAGCCGGGCCTCAAAGGAAGAAGCCCGGCTTTTTGTTAGTTCATCACCGTTTTAAGCTTGAGGTGAGCCAGAATAAGCAGTTCTGGTTCAGACTTGTTTGTTTAACTGTGTTGCTACGCCTTTTTCCGTTTTGACTTTTGGAGCCTTCTTGGAAGGCGGCAAAGGTGGGGATTCTTTTGGTATTTGGGGCAGGGGGATTGGGGATTTCGACATGTCGTAACCGCTTCGTCCGGAAAAATGAAGGCCAGTGTTCTCTATAAGGCTCCTGATATACGGGATAATAAACGGTTTACTTATTCTGGTTCAGCCTTGCGCCCGAACGATACTATCTTTCAAGTGTAGTGCCGCTTTAGAATATCCTTGTCCGGCCTTAATTAGGCTTTGCAAGATTATTTCGGCTATTTCTTGGGAAGTTTTTGTTTCGGTAGAAGCTAAAGGAAAATTCTCATTACCAAAACTGGGTTCAGATTGGATTTGCATCAATTTAAATCCTTTTTACCGATTCGGTTAAGCACTCTTGTGAGTTATGCTACCTAACAGAGCGAAGAACTTTCTGGAAGAGAGCGGGTAGACTGGCAAGAAGGTCTTTACCTGCTGCTGCTTGATACCTTTGTTTACTGACAAGCCCTCGTCCTACACGAGTGTACCCAGATTGCTTTGCTAGAGGTCGGAATGTCTGTGTTGTAGTTGAATCTGCTGCTGTGGTGATGAACTTGTTTGTGCTAACAAGTCCCCGTCCTACGCGAGTGTATTCAGATTGCTTTGCTAAAGGATGGTATACATCTGTTGTGATTGGGCTAGAGGGTTTATGTGCTTTAAATTTGGCCGTAGTGTTGATTGTGTTTTGAGGGAGTGTTGCTGCAAAGGAATCTCTTTTTGGTGGCTTTGGTGCCCAGGAGGTACCCGAAAGGAATGTCATAGTGATGGCCTCGTACTGGTTTAAAGTAACTGATGAACAGTCATGTTTTTAACACAAAAAACAAAAAATCTTTACTCCTCTGCTGGCTTATCCATCAGCGCTTGTTCCAGCGTCCGGCCTGAAAAATTGTAAATTAAAATAACAACTACTTTGGTTTTGCTTGCAGCCTTCCGATAGATTCTAGAAAACGCTTACAGAATGGCAGGATAGATGCATACGCCGCTTTTGCGAACCCTTGCCCTATCTAAATCATCATAAAAACATCGTGACGGGCATTTCCGAGAGGGCGGACTAAAGTTGCGTACTGCTCATTTCTCTGGCGATATCCATATCCGCCGGAAGCACCCGCGCAATTAGAAGGGGCTTGAATTGTGTGGCATAAATAACATGGTAACGTGGTTTTACCGTCCAAAACCGAACATCAAGTCCTGTTAAATCAGTTCTAGTGTGCCCTATACCGGGATTATCCCCTAGAAGCCGGAAGGCGTCGTAAAACCGTTCAAACATCATCAGGGCGGCGCTTAGATTATCAAGGGCAATATAGCGGACGATTTCCTCAATGTCTGTTTCTGCCTGAGGTGCAACCTGATAGGTGGGTTTTTTTCTCATCAAGAAACCGCTTTATGCAGATCACCGATTTTTTTCTTGAGGCGCTCATAGGACTCCTCGCCTGGAATCGCTTCACCGTTTGCCGCCTGTTCAAGGGCCATGCCTACTTGGGCATCGTACCAGCTTTTGATCTCTTGCGAGGAGCCATTGAACCGTTTAAGCAGGCGTAACCCTTCACGGATGACCTCACTGGCCGAGTGGTACATGCCGGATTGAACTTGCGCCTGCACAAATTGTTCCAGCTCTTCCGTCAGCGAAATATTCATGGCTGCAATCTCCTGCTTAATAACAGAATATGCTCTTATAATAACAGTTTTTGTTATTGATTACTACCCTTAGTTATATAAGAGCCTGAAAGCCTGTTATTGCCTGACGAGAGTCTTCCCCGTTTTTGTTAAACCTTCGAGAGGCCCGGTCAAGGTGCATTTCAGGAACTCAATTCCTGGGTGTGGTTTAGTATCGGGGCAACTCAAATTACCTTTGAGGGCGCTAGGCCAATTGTGCTACTATCCCTAAACTCTGGCATTGGTCAGTACTGACCAATGCATCACACGGGCCAAATACTCATAAATAAAAAGGATTAACAATGCTGACCTTTGCAGGATTAGGAGCAAAAACATGGAGAGGATCAACAGATGCCGACCAACGATACTATGAGCAAAAAGTAGGTAGAATCGACGCAGAAAGAGACCCGAATCAATACAATAGAAATATTCAAAAACGCGATGATGCCATCGCACGTGCTGAAGCCGAACGACAAGAAAAAGCACACAGGTTAAACGAGCTTCGTACTGAGACAGAGCGTGTTCAGGGAGAAATCAATGCGCTTGAACAGCAGAAAAGAGCGGCTGAAACCGCTACTCAACCGCTACAACGTACATACGACCGCATTAAAAGAGACCTGGATACGGTAATGCGTTCTGAGGCTAAGGCCCTGAACGCATTGCAAACGGCTATCTTAAGAGGATATGACACTGCAACTTATGAGGAACGATATGCAGCATTGCAAAGAGAAAGACAAGAGACCCACACGGCTTTTTTGGATGCTAAAATGGAGCTAGAACCAGCAAGACGACAATTAGATGGATGTAAAGTCACCTTGGCTCAAAGAAAAGGAGATCTTGGTAATCTGCAAAGGGCACTGATATTGGTTCCCTATAGGCTAACCCATTAATCATTGTTCAGATTGCTAAAAACTGGAATTCACGGGCAGCTTAAGTGCATTTAGTGTTCCATTACTCCCCAAGCCCAAAACCCTAAAAAAACGAACCAAGTCGATTGGCCCTAATTAAAGAGACGATGCCAAGTAAAAGGATTCACAGTGACCTTTGTATTTATTTTCTTAAGTTTATGTCCAAGATTATGATATTCAATGCCTGTGGAATCCTCACGTACAGAACTACCAGGTGGGATGGTGATAAATTTGTGACCATTATTGTAAAATCCGTTCCCTGTGACAGGGTCATGAACAGCAGTATAGGGTGGAATGGGTAAAAGCTGATGACCATTGTTATAATAGCCCACCTTTATAGATTCGTCATACACAACCGCATGGGGCTGAAGCCGGGACTCATGGACCCCGGCTTTTCTACTACCCAACTGGTGAATGGTTTCTCTCTCTACTATAGTAAGATAATACACTTTGTTATTTGAGTGAGAGAGATCAACAATGCCAACAGCAACGCAGCTTTGTGCCTGTAAAGCGTGTCAATGTCAAGTAGAACCCAGTAAAGCAGTCAAACAAGATGGGCAAATCTACTGTAGTGAAGCTTGTGCGCAAGGGCATTCTAACCAACAGGGCTGTGGACACGCCAACTGTCCCTGTTAATCACTATCTCCTAGCAGACATCCAAACAAATTCCATACCCATTAATCACTTACCCCAAGCATCTTCATGGTAAATGTTTGGGGCTTTTATTATTAATTCAATACAAAAGTAAACGGTTTAAGATCCAAATCACCCGACTGACAAAATCCTAACAGGTCAATATTTTGTTTTGGGAGTGGAACAAAGGCGTAGTTAGAAGAGAGATTTCCAGAAGGTTTGTAGTCGGAGAGTGTATTTCGCAAGCAGAAATACAGTGATAAGTGGAAATGTTCATCTTTGCTTAACCCGCTTGCTGATATGGATGCTGTGAAACGATATATTCCACGGAGTTGGGATTTTCCATCCGTTTGGAGGCATCCAGAATCTCCATACCGACCATATTACCTTGGGCATCAAAATCCATGATGATCCCGGGTTTTTCCTCATCACTGACTTCAATGGGGGTTTGGGAAAACACAATTCGGAGAACATCCACATCCGGGTCATAGGTGATTTTCATGAATCGGCCCTCCAGTATTTGTCAATCTTGCTGGTTCGGTAAACCGTAATAACCCGGTTGGGTTCGGTGTTTTCGTCCACAATAGCCCGAATCAGGTACAAATTCCCATTCAGAGTCACTTGGGACTGGTAGACGATCCGGTTTCCGTAACTGGGAAGTTTTTGCTGCGGAGCCTGTAGAACCTGCTCCAGGAGTGCCAATGAAATATTTCGACGTTGGCATTCTTCTTGGGCATGAGCAGACAGCTCAATGGTCATAGGCGACCCTTCATATCGGATATCCAACCCCAGCTTATCATAAAACCTTGGAAAACCCACAAGAAAGGGATCAGCTCACGAAGCAGAGCCCTTCTGGATTAGCTGGCCTCTTGGAAGCTAACGGCAAGTCGCATGCCCAGTGCTTCGGCAATACGAACCAAAGTGTCTACCTTCATCCGGCTGTAGTTAAAGGATTCCAGGCGACTGATTTGAGACGCTGAAGTTCCAATTTTTTCAGCCAATTGCCGTTGGGTGAGGCCTTTTTCCAGACGGACCCGGATGATTTCCCTGGAAATTTCAGCAAAGGGCTCGGTTGCTTCCCAGGTGTGTTTGAAATCGGGATCGCTCAAGAGTTCAGCACGAACATCGGTCCAGGTTTTAGAAGCTTTGGGCATTATCGTTTCTCCTGTGGCTGCTGGTTTTTGTAATCTTTTAGCCGTGTAACGGCGATTTTGATCTCTTTATCCGGTGTTTTTTGCGTTTTTTGAATGAAAGCATGCAGTAGAACGAATTTTTTGCCTGTGAAGTGAAAGTAGAAAATCCGATAGATATTGTTTTCACCGTTGATTCGGAGTTCAAATAGACTGTCTTGACTCGTTATGGAACGAGAAAAGGGCATTCGGAGTGCTGTCCCTTGCCATTCCAAGAGGTCAAGAGTTCGGCCTGCTTGAATCCGTTCTGTTTTAGGAAGTTCACGCAAAAAACTGAGCACTGGATAGGATCCATTTTCCGTTTGTTAGAACTCAATTTCCCATGGTGGCTTCATATTCACTGATGTTATCACATGTGATAACTTGGTTTCAAGGGGCAATAAAAAGCCCCGTGTAGTTCGAAACGGGGCTAAGGATTGACTTTCGCACTTCAATTGAGAGTGAACTTATCGTGACAGGCTGAGGCCCATCCCTTGTGCCAAGCTCTGCTCCAATGTCAGAATGGCATCCTGCTTTTGGGCCTTTTCCTGTTTCAGGGCCTGATTTGCCCGGTGCTTCATGTCCGCCATGGCGATCCCAGTCTGGAGCATGCTACTCACTAGCGTCTTGCCTTGGGATTGCATCAGATCGTTCCAGTCGCTTCCAGAAGCGTTTTTCTCGAACGTTGGAAGCAAAGTATACCCGCCCACCTTTTGGGCGGCTTCCAGGGCTTTCTGGAAGCCCACGTTTTTCTCAATGGGCTTGCTGTGATCATTGTCTCCGGCCAGAATGAGATTCTTCTCTGGAAACTGTTGTCGGTAGGCCTCGGCCACCCCGGGCATGTTACCCGAGTCAAAGGTGACCACTACCGGAAGCCCCGTCAGCTCATGCAGGGTGGCTGCCGTGGCATAGCCTTCCGCAAAAAGAATCTTGTCGCTGGCTGAGACATCCCCAATCACATGATGCCCGCCTTGTTTGCGACACCCCCGGGGCAGGCTTTTCTTGCCAGAGGCATCAATGGATTGTGCCCCCAGGAATTGCCCGTCAATATCCCGGATGGGAACCAGCAGATTGCCTTTGGTGCTCCATTGCTGCCCATCCGGGTCATCCTTGGGTAAGGTCAGGCTTCCCACGGTATCGATCATCAGGCCATAGCTGGCCACTCCTTTGCTGTCCAGATAGGGATGTTTCTCAGCGGGCTCTCCCTGGCTGAAATGTCCTTCCACGATTTTGGCAGTTTCGGCATGCTGGTGCTCCAGCTGATTGGCCCGGTTTTGTCGTTTTTGGGCCGCTTCGGCAGCCAGCTTGGCGCGATCCAAGGCGGAAAGCGACTTGAGTTGTGCGTTCAGCTTCCAGTTGGTCTGTTCTCCGGTTTTAAAGTTCTGGATATACCCTGCCGGATGTCCATCCAGATGGCCGACATACGAGCCGGATTTTGCCCCAAGAGCATCCCCTGCGACAGGTACGCGCTGGATCTGCCCGTTCATGACCGGCAGCCCATTCAGTTGTAGGCCCGCTTCGGATAATGCTACGGCAAATGCTTCCTGTGGCGTGGGACCCTCTTGCACATGCAGATGATCCGATGGCTTGGGAATCCAGGGTTCTAGTTGGGACAGATCGGTTCCCGGTGGGGCATACCAGGAGCCTGCCTCTTTATCCCACCGAGCCCCCAAGGCTTTGGCCTCCTCTTTTTCTGCATACGGGACGGCCAAATAGACCCGTTCCTGGCTGATATCCATCTGATTTTCCACCTCTCCTTGCAAGCTGGGCATTTGCACCGTGATTTGGACGGCTTCCGGCTCCTGTATCACCGTTTGCTGCAATTCCGGTCCGGTGAGATACTGCACGATTTTTTCGGAATCAGAAGCCGCCCGGAAGATTTCCCGGGGATCGTTTTCCAGAATCCGAATCCAGGAGGCGATATAGGCCACATGCTGGGAAGGGTCATGCCCGATTTCCAGCGTTTCCCCCAGCATGAGCGAAGCGATTTCCGCCCGCAATTCTTCTTTGGCATACCCTTCAGACCCAAAAGGATGGGCTAAATCCCGGTTTAATCGGCTTTCATGGCCGGTGGCGTGACCCAACTCATGAAGCGCGGTCGCATAAAACCCATCCGGGCTGTTGAACTGCTCCCGTTCCGGCAGGGTAATGGTATCCGTGGAAGGCCGGTAAAAGGCCCGGTTGCCGTTTTGGTACAAAATGGGAACCCCAGAATCCCGTAAAAGGCTCTCAGCGTGTTCATGGCGCTCAAATTCGCTGAGCTGGGGCCGGAGGGCTACTTGCGGCGGTAAGCCCTGAAGCTGCTCCGCATTGAAGACCGTGGCTGAAAAGATTTTTGGGGATTCATACCGGATGATTTCCTGAATGGGTACCCCCTTCTCATCCAGCACTGGCTTTCCCGCGTCGTCTTTTTTGATGTGTGGTTCAGACCATTTCCAGTATTCAATGGTCGTGCCTTTTTCCCCCTTGATGACCCGGGCATCTAGGCTGTTGCATTGTTTAAACGTCATCCAACGGGTATCCTGAAAGCCCTTGGCTTCGGCCACACTCATCAGCCAAAGGGCGTTCAGACCTCGGTATTCTTTGCCAGTGGATGGGTTATAGGGTTTAAAGCGCTGCCCTGGCTCCCAAGGTTTAATCCAGGGGGCGGTTCCTTCTTTCAGTTGCTTGATAATCGTCTGGGAGACGCTTTCCACATAAGCCGTATGGGTCATTGGATGGGCTCCTCTCCATCACTATTGGATTCCCAAGCGTCTTCCTCGGACAGGGCCGTTTCTTCAAACGCCCCCAACTCCTCTGCTGTTTCGGGATCGACTTCCACGATGACCCCGGGAAGGCCAAAATCATCCAGATTCTGACTAATGATCGGTACTTGCCGGATGTTGAGTAGTTTATCGTCCATAACTGGCTCTCCTGGCTAATTCAAAGTGATACAGAAATTCTATGCCCACGGCAATGGCCTCTTGTAGCTGCTCATCGGTGGGGCGTTTGCATAAGAAAAAATGCTGTCCCAAATAGCTGATGGATCGCATGGCACAAGCAGACAAGACCATGAGCACCAGGCATAACAGGACTACATACGGATTTGGAAAGAGGTCGACCAATGCCACCTCCACGGAAATGGCCAACAGGACTGCCGGGATCGAAGGAGTGGCCTGCCAGTAGCGAACCGGCATGTTCCGTACTTCCTCCAGGGTGAGTGGTACCCCTTGCCGGATGGCGTGAATGACCATGTGTTTTGCCCCGTTAATCCCGGATAAAGGGCTAAACCGCTGTAGGAGTAACAACAGAAAGACGCTGCATAAGACCGCAAAGACCGGTTGGATCGGGGTAAAGAGAATGAGCAGTGAAGCAACAATATAGAGTATCAGGCCATAACAGGCGACATGAATCAGAATATGGAACCGGCTGCAACCTGTGCTTACTGAGTCTGCATAGAGTCGAATGCCATAATAAGTGGAAACGCCCTGTAAATACTTTAAGCTGGGCGGGGCCAATAGCCTGAATATGCTAAACATGGATGGATTCCTTAAAAGAAAGATTCATTAATTGGCCCTGAGGGCATCCAGGGCAGTCTATTATGGGAAAACCTCAGGTTTCTCCAGTCGGTAGACCGTCGAATCGGCCGTGTAAATATTGGTTGGTTCCGGTAACTGCTCTGGGTTGGACTTCGGCTCTATCACTGGATATTGCACCTCCCAGGGTTTTGCAGGGTAATACTTGGCCACATAGCCGTTGTGAAACCCCTGCTCATAGTTGCCGGTGTTATAGACAGAGAGCGCCGCCCGTAAGGCTGCTTGCCCGGGGCCAAACTGTTTGACGGCTCCGATGTAGCCCCGACTGAGAATCCGGCTGCCTGCCCGGAGATTATTGCAGGGTTCCAACACCTGTTCTACGGTGAAGCCCAGGCCTGGCAGATTGTTACTGTTAATCTGCATCAGGCCCAGATCCACGCTATAGCCAAGTCCCATATAGTAATGCGCCTGTCTGGCCGCCTCTGCAATATTGGTCGGACGAGCCTGCCGTTTGACCGGTCCATTCACTCCCAGGGCCAAGGCATCACCCCCACTTTCCACATGAATAATGGCTGCAATGGTTTCCGGGGCCACATTGGGCGCACAGTGGTGCATCATCTCTAGAGCGGGCATCATGCGGGTCGATCCTCCTGAAGTGGGGTAAACGCCAAGTTCCACAGACAAGCAAGGAGCATACCCAATTCATCAGCACCTGGCTTAAACCCGTTCCAGGCATTGATCAGGGTGATGTAACGCTGCAATCGCTCCGTCATCTCAATGCTCATTCCGGACTCAAGGCGGTCTTGAAAACGGACGGTGACTGGTAGGCCGTTTCCCCCTGCCAGGGGGCCAGCACCATGTCCTTGTTCACCATGACATTGAACCGGTAGCCCGGTCGGATGGTAATGGTGGGCATTCTGCTGGCCTGGCTCTGGTAACTGTACATGCCCAATTGGTTCAATTGCTGCCCCAGGGCCGCTGCGCCAATCTGAGGGGAGGAATAGGAATAATCCCCCCGTTGGGTTCTGGGTTGAGACAATTGCGCGCCCGCCGAAATGGCAGACAGCAACAGGGCTTGCCGAACCGCAGGCCAGATGTGGTGATTGGTTTGGTCCTGAAACCCGGCATAGCCGCTTTGGTCTTGCCCGGCCATTCCCTGAATCTCGACTGAAGAGGAATCTGGGTAAATAATCCGGCTCCAGGCAATCAGGACCCGCTGCTGGCCCAGCACCAGATTGTGGTCATAATTGCCCACCAGCCTGGCCCCTTGGGGGATGAGCAAATACTTGCCGGTGGCCGAATCATAGACATTCTGCACCACCTGGGCAATGATTTCACCGGGCAAATCGCTGTTGATGCCCGAGAGCATCACCGAAGGAATCACGGTTCCCGCTTTGATTTCATACGGGGACAGGGCAGGCATACGGGTATGGGGGAGATAGGAGGAAGCATTGCTGGTTTGAATCCGCCCCTGAATCAAACCGGGTACACCTTCCATGTTGAAAGCAGGCTGAATGTTGTTACCGTCACCCATGGGCTGAGTATTTCGATGATCCATCGCCGAATAGACGGTGCTGGGTGCTTCCAGAATCTTTTTCATTTGGGCCTGGCGATCCTGTTCCCGCTGATAGGCTTCCTGCTCCCGTTGGGCTTGTACTTGTTGGCGTTGCATGTCCAGTTGCAGACGCATTTGCTCTTGGTAATCCGTAGAAGCGATGTTCGGTTGGTTGTTGGTTGCCGCAGCCGATGCGGTATTCTGTGTCTGGTTTCCGGGTACAACCGGGTTTTCAGTGAGTGAGGATGAAGCCTGATCTGGAGCGATGCTGACCTGATTGGGCGCACTGGCCAAAATAGAATTTGCGTGGCCAGGGGCTGGCTGTTTATTGGACTCTGTATCGGTGTTTCCAAAATGGAACACGCTTTTTGGCCCTAAATAGCCCCATGCCGAACTGATGATAATGGCAAACACCAGCGTGGAGAGGAGTACGACGGGTGCTCGTTTTAGTTGATCTTGGATGCGGTGGTGTTGCGCATTCTTTTCGGCGGCGTCATGGTCGGGCTCCTGTCCAGCCAGTTTTTTCTGGTAGGGAGCCGGAGGGGGAGGGGGCTCCTTCTCCTGTGTTTCCACTTGTTCTTGGGTTTCCTCTGGCGTGGACGTTTCCAGCACCTCATTCTGTTCATCCATTAGGGTTCTCTCCTGTTGAAGCGGGTAATCGGGGAAGCCGTAGCCAGTGTGCCGGAAGCTGAGCGCTCATACAGCCGGGCGGTTTCGATTCCATTGATGCGGACTCGAAGGAGTAAGGCTTTATCCAGGTAGGACACCCGGTAACGCACGGTGGCTCCTGGCTGGGTGGGGTTAGAGTCCAATGAGTACCCCTGGCTTTTCAAGGTATATTGCAGCGTGAGGGTTAATGGATTACCCGCCTGAGAGGCGGGCACCTCTGATAACATCAGGGGTGTGTTCACATCTGGTACTTGTGCCTGGATTTGCGCGGAAATCAGTCCCGTGAGTTGCGCTGCATCCGCTGAGGTCAGTGGCACGACAAAGGAATGGGCGCTAGTCAGGGCTTCCGGCCGTACTCTTAACCTCTGAGGTCGATTTACATTCCAATGGAACCAACGCCAGGGAGAATGCCCGGTTTTGAGTTGAATGGCAAGGGGCTGTGTCCACTGAGGCTGCCTGCTGGCTTCCAGGGCGGCTTGTTGTTCCGGGGTAAGAAAGACTTGGATATACCGGGGCCGGACCGGTTCTGGCGGCGCTGGAACCTGCTCCACCACCCGCCCAGTCAGTGGGGTTTGCAAGCGGGTGATGGCTTCAGGCGGTTGATAAGCCGGAATAAAGGAAACGTGTTGCTGAATTTTTGGCCTGCTAACTTGGCGCTTGACACTCCGATGAGCATTGGCAGGATGAACGCGGCTGGGAGTGGCCGCCTCACTGGTGAAAGTGAGGCAGGAAGCCAGAACCACCAGCGCGATCAATGGACGGCGCATTTTAATGGCCCGCCTTCACGATATCGACCCGTTGCTGGTTTTTGCCAATGCCGCTGATGAGCGTGGCCCGCTGGATGACTTTATCTACCACAAATGCATCCCCATCCAGACGGTAGTTGACCAATTGTTCGGTATCTCCCGGACCCAACACCAACAGCACCGGGATTTCATCGTTTTTGGCGACGGCTGGGAGTTGAATATAGGTTTTGTTTTGGTCCGAATAGACCCGAACCGGTTTCCAGGCCGGGTGATCCCCTTTGAGATGATACTGGAAATCCAGCATGGCTGCGGGGGGATTCTGAGTAGCATTGGCCAATTGGGTGGCTGGGGGATGGGTTTTGAAATAGGTGGCCCATTGGGCCTGCATCTCCTCTTGGGGAAATGCAAAGGTGACCTTGGGCATCCAGGCGCGATCCTGGCGGCTGACCAGTTGCAGGGAATAGGTACGTTTATCGGTGATGGCCACCAGGTTGCTGACAATGCCCACGGTGGCGGGCTTGATAATCAAATGCGCCGTTTCCTGGCCATCGGCATTTCGGCTATTGGCGGGTTTGACCATCCAGCGGGTGGGATCGCCCACATCCAGTTGCTGAATGATTTCCCCGGGTTGGAGCTGGACTTCACAGACATGCAAGGGGGAGCAGATCACCGATGGCAGGCTTTCCCCGTAATTGAAGACCACACTGCGGTCCAGCCCAACCATGGCCCCTTCCGGGAGCCGGGTGGCGGGTTGAGCGGGAGGGGCTTGCACGGATACGGCGGGTTGTTCCATGGCCGTCCAGCTCTGGGGCTTGACTGTGCGGATGGGGGCATAACTGCCGGGGGTAAAGCTGACATTTTCAATGGCGGGAACTTGTTGGGCCCATGCGCCCAGTGGCAATGCGGCGCTCAGGGTGAGGGTTAAAAGCAGGGATTTGTTCATGGAATTGCTCCTTAAACGCGTTGTGACCAACTAAAGGAATCAATGTAAATGCCCAACGGGTTGACCAGGATGGTGGCTTCATCCGTGGGCGGGTTAATGACCAGGGTGACGGTGGCTTGTTGTTCCTGATGGCTGGTCAGCCCGCCATTACGATCCCGGTGATCTTCCTGCCATTCAATCCGCCAGGTCTTTTCGCTAATGGGTTGTACCGATTCCACGGAGACGGTCACCGATTCATTGGCGGCCCGTTTAAAGGGCTGATTCTCCGTGAAATATTCGTTGAGCATGGCATACGCCGGGCCATTGTTATTGACGGCGCTATAGGCTTGGTTGACTGCTCTTTTTTCGGCGGCGACATCCGTAAAGACGCTACGGGTGTTTTCAATCCAACGGGCCAGATGGGCTTTAATGGTGGCGGCATTGGCGACCATGGGGGTATCGACTCGTTGCACGGCAGCGGCTGCCCCCAGTTTGTCTACCTCGACCACATAAGGAATGATTTTGGTTTGGGAACCGACCCAGGCCATCCCGAGGACTGCCAGAATATTGACGCCCAGACTCACAAAAGCCACTTTTTGCCAGATATTGCGTTCATACACGTATTTAGCGGACTCATCCTGCCAACGTTGTCGGGCGAGCTGGTGAATGCCCGCATCCTGGGGAGAGGGTTTGCGATGGGCTTTATCCAGAAACGGAATCGTTGCGTTGTTTTTGGGTTCTTTCATGGTCCACTCCTAATTGCTAATGGAATTGTCTTCCCGGTTGGAACTGCGGTCCGGGAAATCCACGCCTTGTTGGGATCCTTCTCCGCGCATGGGGACTGGGCCTTTCCATTTCTGGTCTTTGGCGTTGCCAGAAGGCATAAACTGGCTCAGGTTGGTGTGCATGTCTAATCCATGGTTGAGGGATTGCTCTGCGGAGCGGGAGGCGGCCTGGCCCAGGTTTTTGGACGCATTGCCCAGATGCGAGGATACCCCATCCAGCCCAACTGATTTGGTGAGCCCGGATAAAGCCCCGGTGAAGCCTGCGGCGGTTCCGGCGGTCACTGCGGTGGCCATAGAGGCTGTACTAAGCGCCGAGGTGAACATGGCGCGTCCGTTGCTAAAGGCTGCGCCATTGATCATGCTTTGAGCAAAGTCTGGAATCATTTTGGTTAGAGCCAGAAAGACCGTAGAACCACACAGGATCTGGATGACCAAATGGGTGTTAAATGCACTGGTATCTGCTTGTACAGCCTGACTCCATTTATGCATTTGAATAACGCCCAAGCCAATTACCAATTGAATGATAAACATCTTGGTTCCCACTGCCATGAGACTCATTAAAAAGCGTTTGGCAATATCCCGGGTTAAGAAGCTACCGCCAAAGCCCAGGAAAATAATTCCAGCGTAAGTAAAAATATAGCTTTCTATTAAAACAACAGCCTGTAGAGCGGCAATCAGGGCAAAACTAATGGCCACAATAATGGCGGCGGTGATCATGAGGATATTATCCGCAAGCCGGGTCCAGCTAAGAGCCTGAATTAGTGAAGTGGCCATGTTGATACCGGCATCAAAGATGTTGGAGGGCTGCATCCCCGACATGCCGCCTGCTGCGTTATTGGCGGCTTCTCCAGCTAGTCTGAAACTTTGGATCACGGCAAAAGCATATTCAGAGGAATGGGTGAGCAGGGCGTAGAAAAAGCCCAACACCACGAACTTTTGCAGTAAGGCCAGACCCCAGTCACTGAAACTCTCTTTGTTGACGATCAGCTCTTTCCCCATCCAAACGATATCCATTAGGGCGAGCATCCCAAAAATCGAGAGGGCAAAGTGCCGGAGTGGTGCTTCCCAGCCTTGGGCGGCATCCGCATATTGACCTAAAAAAGGATCTAAAAAGTTGTTTGATACCACTTGCGCTAAGCAAGGCGTTGTCTGGTTAAGGAGTAATAGTCCTACCCCTAAACCAATACGAATTTTGGCTGCATTTTTCATTGGCGTTTAAAACTTCCGTCCATCGTACTCATTAATCATCCCTGACCGCCGGATTTGTTTCTGAGGGAATGTAATGGGTGATTTATGCTCAGGTTTGATAACTTGGCTCTCTGGCACCAGGCAGGTTGGGCATACAGGATGGGTGGCGTTGACATAAAGTGCAGTTGCACTACTGGAAAACAGCATTGTGGCAATCAGAGCAGCCAGCAAATGCCACAGTTTAACTTCAATTAAGGAAGTCAGATAACGCAGGTAATTCATATAATTCAGCATAAATCTTAAAACTTTCTGCCATCAGTTTCTGAAACGGGAGTGGCTTTGACAAAACGGGCATGCGCCGCTTCGGCGGCATCTTCCTTGTCTTTTTGGAGCTGGTAATAATTGGCCTGCATCTGTAACTGGGCCATTAAGAGTTGCCGCAATTTCTGGATCTGCTGAATGTTTTGAGCGGCCATCATATTGGCGATCTGCATGGCTTGCATCCGCCCTTCTGCACTGCCAGACATGGCTTGTAATTGTTGCATCAGGGCATTTTCATCCTGGAACGCCATATTCTGAGCACCGGCAGCCTTTAATGCATAAAGAGCATTATCATTGGCTTCCTGGGACCATTGCTGGT
>CABHPA010000156.1 GCA_902168245.1 Candidatus Melainabacteria bacterium | reverse complement strand
GCCTGAAGGACTGCTTTGATTTACTCCGGGAAACGACCACTCCCGTAATCGATCGAAACCGGCTGGCGCAAGGGGTCGTGTTCAATTACCTCATTGGCAATAATGATGCACATGGCAAGAACTTCTCGTTGCTCCATCGCTCCTCAAATCCAGCAGCAGCGTTTTCTAGTAGAGTAAAGGGCTACCAGCTTGAATTAGCCCCCCTTTATGACCTTCTTTCCACCCGTATCTATGAAAGCCTTACCCGGAAAATGGCCATGAAGATCGGCAGCAAGTACGAAGTAGACTATGTCGAACCCCGGCATTGGGAACAGCTCTGTAAAGACATCGGCTATTCCTACCGGATGCTCAAGGAAACTCTGTTTACTCAAATGGATGTAATCTTGAGTGCTGCACAAGAGGAAAAAGAACGCCTCAAAGATGACGGTTTTGGAACAGAAACTGTGGAAGCCATCACACGATTCCTGGATCAGCAATGTACTCGGACGTTTAAGCGGTTCAACAATCGATAAAGCGCTTCAAGCTTCCCTTTTTAGGGGGGGGCACCGCATGGCAAGTCTATACGTCTAGTTCCCTGGATCCTCTCAGGGGGCATGGCTTCAATCACATACCTTTGCTATGGCGAGGAGAATCACCTGTAAGACCCTGGATTCCTTCAGGGTGTGCGGCTCTTCTGTCAACGCACTTGTGTCATTTAGCTCCGAAATGGAGAGGAATCGCTTGTTTGAACTTGTCTGCTAATTATTGAGTAGGCTGGCTGTGGTAGAGTCACCTCGATTCTTTTGTTATTGTTTTATTCGGTTCTGTGGCTCTCTAGATGGAGAGCATTTGAGTGCCTTATTCCACAAGAGCATAGATTCTAAACGTATTGCGCTAATCACCCTTCTCCTGGCAGGAAGTTATTTATCCAACTCTTCCATTAAATTTTGCGTTGATTTACGGACCAGTTTATCGAACTTTTTCGGTCCTATCTGATCTACCATTTCATAAAAGAGCCGCATCAGCACGGGGATATCGTCTTCTGAACTTGCTGACTCATCGGGTAGACAAGGACCTTGAGCCAACATCAAATCATGAACCATATAGGCAGCTTCTGAGGGATTACCGGGACTGTAATACTCTTGCATCAGGCTGTACATGAAGTTGGATTCCCCCATCATGAGAATCACCGCAACAAAAGGATTGTATTCCAATGCCGCTTCAAATTGTTTTTTGGTAGCGCTGGAATTAACCCCTTGTCGATACGCCGTTAATAAGCTATGGCCATAGATCCACCAGGCATCATGAGCCTTTTCGTATTGTTTCCAGAGTTTGTAAGCATCCTCCCAACGGTTTTTCGCCATCAGCCAATAAAGCAAACACTGGCGAATACCTTGATTATCATTTGGATTGAGTCGAATCATTTCAAAGGCATACTGAATGGCTTCATCAGAATAGCCTTGCTCTGCCCAACAGATCCGGGTTAAGCTTTCCAAAGCTCTCATGTAAGGACGTGTTTCTGTCCAGCTCCAGAATTCACCAACATTTTCATCAAATTCTTCCTGACTGCCAATAGCCAGTTTTCCTGCGGTCAGTGCCTTTTGCAAAAGACCATACATTTCCGGGAACGGCGTACCCTTCGGCAACATATCCACCTCAAGAAGATATGCGTCTGCACAGTTGGGATCGAGCTTCAGGGCTTTTTTAATTAATGTTTTGGCCTGACGCTTCTTTCCATTTTCAAATGTTTCTTCCGCTTCCGAAACAAGTTGTCTCGCCTGATCACCAGCCGTGAATTCAGGAACCGGTAAATGCGGAAATTGTGTTTTTAAATTTTCAAGCGCCTTTTCAGGTGAGACCTTTTGAAGTAACGAATTTAACAGCATACGCGACACTTCAGCCTCGTCCACTTCCAGTTGTTCCATTAACTGGTCTGTAAAGTCTTTGGGATCATCACCCTGTGTCCACTGTGCGCTTTGTAGTGAGGTGACGGCTTTGGGTTTCATTAAAAGCTCCCCTATAGTATCTACTCAGATCGCTCAACTTTACTAAAAACGATGTGGGGAATAAAGCGATGAATCCCATATGAAAGCCTGCCCTATCACAAGCCTACCATGTTGGAGGAGACGATTGTCCGCTTCTGAGACTTTCGGCCGAAAGATAAGGCAGATGGGCAGTTTTAGCGGAAGAACAGCTTAGCGCATGTGTTAAAGCCCATATCAAGTGCGTTTTGCTGTCCAGACCTCCTTGTTCGGTTCGCGATTGCAGATTACGGCAGAACGCTGATTTTTAGGCCATAAACCAATCATTTAAGGCTTTTTTGAGCAGATTGCCCTAGGGTTTGAGGTTTTCTACCCTGCATTTCCCCCTTCTGTAAGCACTTTATGTCGTCAACTATTTGTTGAGTAGTTTCTAAAACCCTTGTGCAGAACGGGGATTTGCCACATGCTGCTTTAAGGAGAGTCATTTTTCAAAAAAGAATCTGCCGTAAAAATTGACAAAATCCTTATTTTTCGGGTATAAAAAGCATAGAAATTAGCCTTGGGGCACTCGGGCAGCTCATCCCTACGAACCATGAGGTCGGGAGTTCGAATCTCTCCGAGCGCACCACTTTCTCAAATCGTAAAGCTGACCTTTTTGTTACGCATTACGCAAAATGTTACGCAAAAGCCCAATTGACGGGCTTTTTTGGTATGTGTACCTTTTGCTTGTATAACAGTGAGGGAACCATAAGGTCGAGAGTTTGAATCTTTCTGAGCACCACACTTATATCTTTAGGGAATGCACCCCTGAGAAGGGTTAGATCCGGTGTTCAAGTCACCGATGGCCCACCATTTTTAACCAAAGGTAGAACTTCTTCTGTAAGGAGTTCTTTTTTGTTGGTAGCAAGGGGAAGCGTGTACTCAATCAAGACTTCTTTGTCTTTGATTTCAATCCGCTTTACAAAAGAGCGGATAAAGCTTTTACGCTCCATCAATGTGCCTTTGCACAGCAACTGTTTGAGGTCTTGGGTATAGCGTGTCACTTCTTGAATAGTCACGCCATGGCCATGGCCGGAATGGGCATCATCGATTAGCTCAGACCGTCTTGTCTCCAGGCTTTCTATTTGGCCCCGAAGCTCTTTGATGCGTGGAGCCAAATCATTCATGTCCAAAGCGCCGCTTTCTAGTGCCTGATAGAGTTTATCCAGGCGTTTTTTAAGCCCCGCAACCTGTTGCTCGATGCTCTCCAATTGCTCTTGATGGGATTCCCGCTCTCGGATGGCCTCTTCATTCACCATATTAACCAGTTCCAGGATGTTCTTTTCGGTCAACACATGGCGTTTAAGCCGGTCAATGATGAAAT
The DNA here is from genome assembly GCA_902168245.1 of Candidatus Melainabacteria bacterium. GTDB lineage: Bacteria > Cyanobacteriota > Vampirovibrionia > Vampirovibrionales > Vampirovibrionaceae > Vampirovibrio. The sequence goes on along the minus strand of CABHPA010000156.1, from coordinate 23,282 downwards.
CTTCAATCTTCTCCCGCCGGATCATTTTGGTATCGCATTGCTTCCGGCCTCGGTTCAAGGCATTTTGACAGGAGTAGTAAAAATATCGGGAGGACTTGGCCGGGGTTCCCTGCATCCGCAGTCCACACTTTCCGCAGAAAAACAGACTGCTCAGCAGATAATCGCTGGTGAGTGCTCTAGGGTGAATCTGGCTCCGCTCCCGGCTTTTTAAATGACGCTGCACTTTCTGAAACATCACTTCATCCACGATGGCCGGGTGGGTATTGGGAACCCGTATAATTTCCTTGGTTTTATCCCCTGGTTCAGTGCTGACCCGATTCCAAACAGTGTTGCCCGTATAGGTTTCATTTTTCAAAATGTAGTAAATATTATTTTTACCCCATCGGCGGCCCTTATTGGTTCTCAAGCCTTCATCATTAAAGATTTTGACGATTTCCTTGGCACCCAACCCGTTAACGCTCAACTCAAAGATACGCTTGATTATTGGCGCATATTCGGCATCCAATTCCAGAACTGTCCGCTTGGTTGAGCCGTCCAGGATCGACTTTTGCCGGTATCCCATCGGCACGATTCCACCATTGCGGAAGCCCCTGGAAGCGTTCTCTTTCATGCCCCGCAGCGTATCTTGGGACAGGTTGGTTGAATAAAACTCATCAATGACCTCGATCATGCCTTCCAACAGCTTACCTGCTGGGCTTTCATCCAGTTGCTCATTAATGGAAACAACCTTTACGCCGTATTTCCGAAGCAAAGACTTGTAGATGATGGAGTCTTCCCGGTTCCGGGCAAAGCGGGACATTTTCCACACCAAAATAGAATCAAACTGGCTTTGCCGTTGCTTGGCAAGCGCAATCATCTGTTGAAAGGCAGGACGATTGGCGGTTCTGGCGCTTTCTGCCTCATCAATATACTCTTTGTAAACATCCCAGCCACGATCCTCAGCGTATTTTCTCAAGGCTTTGAGCTGGGCAGAAATAGAGAGATCTTTTTCGGCCTGTTTCTCGCTGGAAACCCTGGCATACAAAACAACTTTCATGCAATCAATTCCTTTCCAGCGTAAATCAGCCGGTTTTGTCGGTCTTCTTCCCAAAGCAGGACCAGCATTCTGCTACGGTATCCCAGTGACAAGCACTCAAATTGAAGTGGGGCTTTGCCTAAAAATCCAAAGGTGGAAGCAGGAATCTCACCTCGACTCGCTTTTCCATGAAGCCACGCCTGATGAATGGGGGAGCCCTTCGCAATCCCGGTATTTGAGCGAATATATTCCGGGAATCGTCGGGAACGCATGGCGTATTTCACTTTCAGGGGATCGCCTTCGGGTTCCAACTTCTTGAAAAACATGGCAGGAGCGCCAACTTTCAGATTTTCCTGATGTGCCGGAATAACTTCGATCTCTTCGCAGTCAGGCTCATCTATATTGGTAGGTTCAATCATAAGCACTGAGCAGATGCCCGGATGGGTATAGGTGAACCAGTTTGCAGTCGCCTCCAGAGAGGCGTGATACCGTTTGCTCAAGATTTTAATGGCGGCAAAACTCATACTCTGAAGGCTCAGCACATCCTGCACAAAATAGACCCTTGGCATTATGAATTCTGAGGCGCACAAAAAAGCCTCACGCTCAATTTGCTTGCGGATACCCGGATCCATATCCTTGTCTTTGCACAAATAGCAATACTGATCATGCCATGGCAACACTGCATGTCCGCACTCATGAAGGATATTCATACGCTTTCGAGCAGCAGAAACAATTTCAGGCGTATAAATGACCCGCCCCCCTTCTTCACCTGTTCCCATAAAGGTGCAAGATTCGTTTATAAAGCTCTCTACAGAAGGAAAGTCCGGATTGAATAATCTGTAACCCTCGATATCGGCTGGGCTGATTTCATAAATATCGATCTTCAAAAAATCAGCAATTTGGCGTTCACAGAAAGGCGGTTCATTCAAACCACACGCCTTGATTATTTTTTGGGCATAAGCCGCAGGTTCAGAACCAAGCCAATCAGTAAACACAGCCGTCATTACTTATCTTTCCCCTTCTTATACTTATTTTGAAGATAATCGACAAAGCCCTTCAACTCTTGCTTACCTTCCTCTGGGAGCTTTTCATAATTTCGGAAAATAAACCGAGCCTTCAGATCATCTCCAATCAGTTCCGAAGTCTTGGCTTCCGGTGCTTTATCAACCAGATAATCGGTTGTTACGCCAAGCGCCCCTGCCAACCTTTTAAGAGCGTCAGATTTCAACTCATTTACCTGCCCGCTTTCAATCCGACTAATAGTTGCTTGGGTAAGCCCGCAGGCATCGGCAAGCTGCTTTTGGTTCATGCCAAGTTCTTCGCGGCATTTTGATACACGCCTGCCCAACGACATGATGTTCCTCCTTCATATAATTGGTCAAAGACCATGCAGGTAATATACACCACCGCATAGAATTTCACAACATTGTTCAGTAATTACTGACAAAATGTGAACTACTTTTACGTTCTCTACCAAAAAATGACAAAAAACTTGCGGCAATGTATATGATATTAGTAGACGAGGGGGATCGTCTTCCAAACGACCGGAAAAAATTTTACCCTCAAATATACATTGATGCATTTACAAAATACACCGGAGCACTGTCATCGATGAAAAGAAAGCAACTGGAACGAATCGCACACCTCTACCGCAACCGGGTTCGGGAGTGCCGCCTGAAGGCCATGCTCGCCAAACAAGAGGATCTGGTCAAACTCACCGGCATCAGCCGCAGCGTGATCAGCGCCCTGGAAAACAACCGCCTTTTTCTCTCATCTCCTTATGCCCTGACTATTGCAGAGGCTCTCGGCTGCAAGCTGGATGATCTATTTGAAAAACGTCAGGCCGTCCCCGCTGAACACCTACAAGAAAAGGGCAAAGCGTAATGCACGAATCCTGGCAGGAAACTGACAGTCTGGAAGGCTCGATCTTCCTCCAGGATGGCCTGCGTATTCTCGCCCGAATCATCGTCCGCGACATGGCACCGAATACCCTCAGGGCAGCCGAGTCTTTTACACATCCTGAAACAGATATTACTCAGAAATAGTGAACCCCCAAAAGAAAACGCTCAGGATTGGTAAGGCATCTGGCTCCATGAAACCGCAAGTTGAGTACCAAAACGAAACCGGAAGTTTCACAGGATGCAACCCCACCTTTATACAGCCCAAGTCTATCAAGTGGATCGCCAACTCCATCACGAACTGGCGCTGGCCTCATACCGCGACAGCTTTGAACTTCGTAAGCTAACCGGCAGACACCGAGACAATACTTTCCGGCGGCTGGATGATGTTTTCAAAATGGTCCAAATTGCAGATCCCGACTATCCCAGCATTCTGAGACCTATCGACACGATTGATTTGTTCAACCCTCTCCAGGCTTCCAGGGTCATTCAATCTTGCAAGCGGGATCTGCCAGACGAAAAGCGCCAGAAAAGCTGCTTCAATGCCATCAAATATTACTGCAAGTTTCTCCAGGCATGCCCGGTCATCGATCTGCCGGGACAAAAGCCCCTAATTCTGTCTGAGGTATACGGACATATCAACAACCCCATTACCAGATACTCTTTACCACCAGACACCCGTACAAAGCCCCTAAACTTTAATTACCTGACCCGTCCAGAATACCGAGAATGGCTCAAATTCACAGCCCGTCGAGCGGAAGCCAGTGAAGGAACGCCCCTCTTCTATAAAGACTGCCAGCTTCATTTAATGTCCGTCCTGGCTGGTCAAACCGGCATGAGGCTTCAGGAGCTGGTTGGATTGGATCTTGAGCACATCAATTTTGCCGATAGCATTATCCTTGTCACCAAAGGAAAGCGAAAAGGCGGAGGAGACTACCGCAAGCGGGAAGTCCCGCTCTCCAAGCTGGCCGAAATAACGCTCCGGAATTTTCTGGCGATCTTTCCCCGTAACCCCAAAAATCCACTCCTTCAGAATCAGGTCGGTCAACGACTGAGCAAGAACACGGCTTCCGGCTGGATGAAAGCGCTTGTTCAGGAAGTCAAAGAGGCCGAATTGCCTATATATCTGGATAAAGGCTTTGGCTGGCATGGTTTCCGCCGGACGTTTGCAAGGCTCTTCATTGAGGATGGCGGCAGTATTGAGGAACTCAAAAAGATTTGCGCCTGGACCTATACATCTACCCTGGCTCACTACATGGGCGATCCGAAGCCTTCTTTGCCCACCAATGGCTTACCGCTGGATTGGGAGATTCTCTAATGGCTGTTTATTGGCGATTGAAAGAATTACTAGAGGCACATGGCATTCAGGGAGCTGCTGCACTTCACCGGGCCTTAAATAATGATCTCGGCTTACAGGTTAGCCCGCAGGCGTTCGCCAAGCTACTTCGCAAACCGCCGGAATCGCTGAAAATATCGACCGCCCAGATGCTTTGTACGCTTCTCCAAATACCGTTGCAAGATTTTTTGGTCATCACACCGGACCCCCCAATTAAAAATGCCGAGACCAAGCAACCCTACAAGAAGAAAAAGCCTGCTCCGAGCTCTCTCTTCATCGATCCGACAGGGTTTCTCTGATGGATTGGCTGCCGCAAAAAGTCAGCCAATATTTTGATTCCGTCTATTATGGCGCTTCCTTGCTGCTGCCTGAAATCCGCCAAGCGAACCGGCCTTTTTTGATTAAGGTGTATGAGGCGCTTCAAATTGAAGACCACTTTACTTCGGTCGATATCACTCACCTGGAAACCTTGATCCATCTTTCGGATCAGATCACGATACCCGCATGGCATGATATTAAGAGCCTAGTTGCAACGGAAATCCATCTCACCAAACGCCTGCCGTTTTTCCCCAAAAAAGCGGTTCGCTATTGCCTGGAGTATCTCCACCACTTATTAACCCGCCATGGCCGTATTAAAACTGAAATGAAGGCTTCTACCTGGTTTTCAATCTGGCGTGGTGTTCATCGCTTCCCTGTTCAAGAGCAGGTTATTATTTCTGATTTCATTGGCTGGATGCTCCAGAACCAGTTCAGCCCGGCCAGCATTCTGGATCGAGTTTGGGAATTACACAGCTTCAGAGGCTGGATGAAGGCCCAAGGGCTTGAAAGTATGGATCAGGCAACCCAGGAGAGAGCGTTTCAATACCTGCATGAGCGTGGGCGTTCCTGCCAAGTGAACACATGTGCAAAAATTGGGGTTCATCTCCAGACGTTTTTTGAATATTACCGGGAACGAGTGGATAGCCGGTTTCCGGTTTTCCCTCTTTCCCACTTCCATCCCGCATCCGGCCATGGCGCTGATGCAAACAGTGATGAGGTTCAGAGCCTCTGGCGCGCCTTGAAAGGCGGAAATTTCTCTACAGAAACCGCCCTCATGCTGATCTTTGTCTTGGGGATGGGGCTCCCTTTAAAAGTATTGCCTCTTTTAAGACTGACAGAACAGCCGGGAAGGTTTGTTTATGAATTTCAGCGCCCCAATCGGCAGGGTGTAAGCGAGAACGCTGTATTGCTTCCCCTGGATGAGGCTTGGGTTGCTGCTTACTGGACAGCATATTTGAAGACACGCCCAGCGCCTGCCGATTTTACCTATCTATTTACATCTCGTTCAGCCATCAAAAAGCGACAACCCGTCTCCCCCGACTACTGCCGGAGAAAGCTTCAAAAGCTGATAGCCGAGCTTCTGGGATATCCTATCACTGTCAACCGACTGGAACGGGGTTCTTTGAAGGCATTGGCCGGGAAACTTGGATACGACAAATTCATGGAACGGCTCCACGATGTCCCCTTAAGCAATAGGACCAAGCTATTTCTCTGGCTCCAACGGCAAGGAATATCCAAAATAGTCAGAAAGCGCCGTCTGAATGCAGATAAACCAAAAAGAGAAGCACTCAGTGGGAGCGGGGAGCTCAATCCTGTCAGCTTTTCAGATATAGACCACCCGTCTCGTCAAATTTTCTCGCCCGTAAAATTGAAAATGAAAGGGTCTTAATCGTGATCAGGCTTGCGCTTTCCATGAAGATCTTTCATAATGACCTTAAATCAAGGTCGATTGACAGTAATTTAAGGTCAATTATCATGACTTCCTTTGTGGCTCTATTTCCCAGCCCGGTTTTGGTGGATATCCTCTGCTTCTTTCTGATGCATCCAGAAGAGGAGGCTTACCAGCGCTCCTTGGCTGAAAAAACAGGCCACTCTCTGGCGCAAGTCCAGTATGCATTGGAGCGCATTGAAGAGGCCGGGCTGGTGAGCAAGAAAAAGAGCGGGAATCGCCTTTATTACCGGGCAGAAAAAAGTCATCCGGCCTTTGAGGACTTGAAACGGGCTTTTCTCAAAACGGTGGCCTTGGGGGATGTCATCCGGGAGGCACTGAAGCCCTTGGAAAAGAAGATCCAATTCGCCTTTGTCTATGGTTCAATAGCGACCGGACAGGATCGTCCTGATAGTGACCTTGACCTTCTTCTCATTGGCTCCATCACTCTGAAGGATATTGCCAATGCAGTGACTGATCTGAGCGAAACGCTCAAACGAGAGGTCAATCCGGTCAACTATACCCAGGAAACCTTTGTGGCAAGGCTCCAAGAGGGCAATCGATTTGTCCAGGAATTGCTGGAAACCCCTAAAATTTGGCTGATGGGTAACGAAGATGAGTTTGCAAGACTGGCTGGATGAGAACAAAATAAGCCCGCATAAAACCACTTCAAAAGAGATTCAAAATCTCTTCAAGGTGATTGACCGGGATATTGCGGATGCCGGGGTTGCAGGAGTCTCAGCAGACCGCCGTTTTGCCACGGCTTATAATGCCGCCTTGCAACTCGCGACAGTGGCCCTGCTTGCTTCCGGCTACCGAGTGACAGCCAGTAAGGGGCATCACTTTGTGACGATTAGTTCTTTGCAGTTCACCATGGGTAAGACTGCCGTTCCACGAGCGAACTACCTCAATGTGTGCCGCCAAACCCGGAATAAAACCGATTATGACCGAGCAGGCGTGACGGAGGAACAGGAAGTCGAAGAACTTTTGGCGGAAGTCGTCCAGTTTCGGACGGATGTTTTGACTTGGCTAAAACAACACCATACCCAGTTTTCAATTTGAGAGGCTATGAAAGATGACAGTTTGGCTTGTTAGGGCAGGGAAGCATGGAGAAAGACAGGATTTCGCTCTGGAAAATGGGTATGCGGTCATAGGCTGGGGTGAATTACCCGACCTGTCACTTTATGGCTCTCCAGAAGAATTAAAAGCTGCACTAGAGGAATCATACCCGCAAGAAAGTTCAAAAACGATTTCTCATTGGCAAGGTCAACTCTGGGCTTTTAAAACAAAAATCATGAATGATGATATTGTTGCCTTGCCTCTGAAAGGGCAGAATACGATTGCTCTAGGTAAGATTATTGGTGGCTATGAATACTTAACGAACAGCCCAAATGAGGTGAAACATGTTCGTCGAGTAAAATGGCTAGTTCCTGATATGCCCCGTGAACGATTTGATCAGGATCTCCTCTATTCCTTGGGTGCTTTTTCAACAGTCTGTAGTATTACTAGAAATAATGCAGAGGAAAGAATTAAGGCACTGATAGAGGGTAAACCGTCACCCATCATTTTGCCTGACAAACCCAAAGAGATGCAATCAGAAGCAGAAACAGCCGAATACACCTTACCAAACCTTGAAGAATCCTCTTTGGATCAAATACAAAAATTCATTGGCCGAAAATTTAAAGGGCATAAATTGGCTGGCTTGATTGAAGCAATCCTCCAAGCACAAGGTTACAAAACAGAAATGGCTCCTCCTGGCCCGGATGGAGGCGTTGATATTATTGCAGGACAAGGCCCATTAGGCTTTGAATCCCCCCGTATTCTTGTTCAGGTCAAATCAAGCGATGGTCCAGAAGACATTAAAACGATTCGGGAGCTTCAGGGAATCATCAAAAAATATGGGGCTGACCACGGCTTGTTTGTCTCTTGGGGAGGTTTTAAGCGATCAGTTCATAAAGAAAAAGATCAATTGTTTTTTAATATCAGACTTTGGGATGCAGGCGATATAGTGAATACTCTTTTTCATTACTATGAGACACTCCCTGAGGATATTAGAGCTGACTTACCCTTAAAACGAATCTGGGTTCTTGTGCAAGAGGAACAGTAATATCTGCTCAACTGCCAAAGCAACCGTTTCAAACTGATAGAAAAGGACTATTCAATGGCAAATGGTAATAGCGTCGCCTCGACAGTCAATCAACCTGACCTTACAGGCTTAATCTGGGATATTGCCAACAAGCTGCGCGGCCCCTATCGCCCCCCTCAGTACCGCCGGGTAATGCTTCCAATGACTGTTTTACGCCGCTTAGATTGCGTATTAGAGCCCACTAAGGACGTTGTGCTCAAAGAATATGAAAAACGAAAAGGTCAAGGCGTTGAGGATAAAGCGCTTAATGCACTCTTGGCAAAAGTGGCTTCGAAAGAACGCAGGCAGCCGCTTTATAACACCAGCCCTTACACCTTTCAAAAGCTCTTGGGGGACTCTGACAACATTGCCCGAAACCTAGTCTCCTACATCAAGGGCTTCTCACCAATTGCCCAAGAAATCTTTGAAAAATTCGAATTTGAAAAAGAAATTGAAAAACTGGATAACGCCAATCGGCTCTTTCTAATTGTTAAAGAGTTTGCTGGTGTGGATCTTCATCCAGATAGCGTTACAAACACAGATATGGGAACCATCTTTGAGAATTTGGTCAGGCGCTTTAATGAACAAGCCAACGAAGAGGCCGGGGATCACTTCACGCCTCGGGAAGTGATTGAGCTGATGGCCCACTTGATCTATACCCACGATGAAGACGTTTATAAATCCGGGATTGCTCGAACCATTTACGATCCAGCCTGTGGAACGGGCGGTATGCTCTCTGTCTCGGAGGAATATATCCGGAAACAAAATGCCAAAGCGCACTTAGAGCTATTCGGCCAAGACTATAACAATGAGTCCTACGCTATCTGTTATTCAGATCTACTGATTAAAGATGAGCCAGTAGACAACATTGTCCACAATGACACCCTTGGGGCTTCAATATATGACAAGAAGGCCCCGGGTGATGGACATCTCCATAAAAAGTTTCACTACATGCTAGCAAATCCGCCTTTTGGGGTGGAATGGAAGCCCGAACAGGATTTTATTGAAACCGAATATAAAACCCTTGGCTTCTCAGGACGATTTGGCGCTGGAACCCCTCGCATTACCGATGGTTCTTTGCTCTTCCTGCAACACATGATTTCCAAAATGAATCCCTCACCAGAAGAAGGGGGAGAAGGTTCCAAGATTGGGATCGTCTTTAATGGCTCCCCTTTATTTGCCGGGGAGCCGGGGCCGAGTGAGAGTAATATCCGTCGGTGGATTATTGAAAACGACTGGTTAGATGCCATTGTGGCCCTGCCGGATCAGCTTTTCTACAATACAGGGATTTATACTTACATCTGGCTGGTAACGAACCGAAAGCGGCCTGAAAGACGCGGGAAAGTACAACTAATTGATGCAACCCGCCATTATCATAAAATGACTGAATTTGGTGAAAAGAGCCTTGGCAATAAGCGTAATAAGCTTTCCGAAGCGCATATCAAAGAAATTGTTACGCTTTATACCAACTATGAACACAACGGCGTTTCCAAATTCCTGACGGAAGGCAAGAAGCCACAAGAACGGGTTTGCAGCAAGATTTTTGAAAACCACGAGTTCGGTTATCTCAAGCTAACGGTTGAACGGCCTTTGCGCTTGAATTTTCAAACCAGCCCGGAACGTATTGCCCGCCTTCGGGAGCAATCCGCCTTCAAAAATCTGGCGGAGAGCAAAAAACGCAAGGATGATGGGGCCCGGCAAGCGGAAATTGAAGCAGGCCAACAGCTCCAGATTAAGATTGAAACGGCCATGGCAAGTATCGATGCCGGTGAGATTTATCAGGATCGGGAAAAGTTTGAACGAGTTCTTGATAAAGCACTGAGTAAAGCAGGATTAAAGCTTCCCGATTCCGTGCGAAAAGCCATCCTAACAGCTCTTTCTGAGCGTGACCCAAATGCCAATGAATGCCTTGATAAGAAGGGCAACAAAGAGGCGGATACCGAGTTGAGGGATACGGAGATTGTACCACTACCGCCGGGCCTGCCCGCACAATTGCCAATAGGTTATGAAAAAGACGCCGATAACAAAGCCTTGTTGGCGCTAGTACAAACCCATTGCGATACCTACTTTAATAACGAAGTAAAACCCTACTGGCCCGATGCCTGGATTGACTACAGCAAGACCAAAGTTGGCTACGAAATCCCTGTTAACCGCCACTTTTATGTGTATGAGCCGCCACGCAAGCTGAAAGATATTGAGGACGATATCAAAGGGCTGGAAAAGGACATTCTGGATATGCTCAAGGAGGTTGTGGCTTGAGAGAAGCAACTTACGAGCGATTTAAACCCTTTGAGTCTGAAGGCATATCAAATATACCAGCTCATTGGGATCCTATCCGGTTACGTTTTCTGATTAGAAGTAACCCTTTGGGGTCAGAAGTGAAGCTGGCAGGAGATCAGCCTGTATCCTTCATTCCGATGGAGGCTGTTGGAGAGTATGGGGGGCTTACCCTTGATACAGAAAAACCACTTGATGACATTGGAAGTGGATATACCTATTTTGCCGAGAACGATGTCATTGTCGCCAAGATTACCCCATGCTTTGAAAACGGTAAAGGCGCTCTGGCGCAAGGACTCACCAACGGCATCGCATTTGGAACGACTGAACTCCACGTTCTTCGGGCGTTGGATGAATTGGATTCCCGTTTTCTCTTTTATCTGACGATTTCTGATTGGTTCCGCAAACTTGGTGAGGCCCACATGTATGGCGCTGGCGGCCAAAAACGCGTACCTGAACGCTTTATAAAAGAGTTTCGCCCCCCCTTACCGCCAACCAATGAACAACAAGCCATCGTCAGTTTTCTGGACGAAAAAACCACCAAGATTGATGCCCTCATTGCCAAGAAGGCAGAACTCCTCAAGCGACTGGCGGAAAAGCGAACAGCCCTTATTACACAGGCAGTTACCAAGGGCTTGAATCTGGATGCTCCAATGAAGCCTTCTGGGGTAGAGTGGCTAGGGGATATTCCAGAGAATTGGGACATGGTGCATCTTCAAAGGCTTTTTACTGTGAAAAGCGGCGACATGATTTCTGCCGGAAATATGGTGGATGAAGGCTATCCGGTTTTCGGAGGAAATGGCTTTAGAGGATTTTATGAGCAATGGAATACGCCAGAAAATACCATTCTGATTGGAAGATATGGCGCGTTATGCGGGAACGTCCATATTGTCAGGGAAAAGGTATGGGCTACAGAGCATGCATTTCGAGTATTCCCTTTTATGGATTTTAATACGGACTTTATGGCCTTTGTAATTGAGACATTAGGGCTTAATGACTTTTCAAAAAGATCAGCCCAACCGGGACTTAACTCCCGTATAGTCCGTGATAATAGATGCGGCTTCCCTCCGCTGAATGAACAAGAACAAATCGTAAACTACTTAAAATGCTCCTTTCAAAGACTGGATGCTTTAAAGGAGCCCCTAAAAGCGCAAATAGAAAGATTGCATGAGTACAGGCAAGCGCTCATAACAGCAGCAGTTACAGGGCAGGTTGATGTTCGTGAAGGTCAGCGGGAGAGGGTGGCTGTATGACGGTTCCGCCAGCAAATCCGAAGATTTATCATATCGTACATGTGGACAAGCTGAGGGCTATCCTGGCGGATGGTTGTTTGTATTCGGACGCCATTGTGATGAACCGCGCGGAAGCGGGGCAGGATGTGGGGACGACGATTGGGATGGGTCACATCAAGGAGCGTCGCTTGCATAAGGCGCTTGCCAGCCATGCCTTTTTCAGCACCGATCCGCTGACAGTGGGGCGTTGCGTACCATTTTATTTTTGCCCGCGTTCTGTAATGTTATACATACTGCACAAGGGCCACCCAGAGTTGACCTATACAGGCGGCCAAGGGCCGATTGTGCACCTGGAAGCCGATCTTAGGGAGGCGATTGCATGGGCGGAACAGAACAACAAACGATGGGCGTTTACGCTCTCCAATGCAGGGGCCTATTACTTTGAAGACCGAGCCGATCTTGCCCGCCTAGATGAGATTAATTGGGAAGCAGTTCAAACCACTCATTGGTCGGGCCAAGGTATTGATAGCACCGTCAAAGAGGGCAAGCAGGCCGAATTTCTGATGGAAGAGTGCTTCCCGTGGCAACTCTTTACTACGATAAGCGTCATAAATCAGACGGTGGCAACGCAGGTATCGGGCATCTTACAAGGAGGCAGTCATCGCCCTTTGCTCCAGGTGAGAAGAGACTGGTATTATTAGAAAGGAGCTTCCAAAGCAATGATTGAGTTTAAAACAGGTAATATGCTTGCAGAGAGAGTAGAAGCCTTGGTCAATACCGTCAATTGCGTCGGTGTGATGGGGCGGGGCATCGCCTTGCAATTCAAAAAAGCCTACCCGATTAATTTTAAGGAGTATGCTGCCGCTTGCAAGAGGGAAGAAGTCCAACCCGGGCAAATGTTCACAATACAGGTCAGCAGGTTAACAGATCCCAAGTATATCGTCAATTTCCCAACCAAGCGGCATTGGAAAGGGAAAAGCCGGATCGAAGACATAGAGGCGGGCCTTCAGTCATTAGTACTAGAGATTGAAAGGTTGGGTATACAGTCTATAGCCGTCCCACCACTTGGTTGTGGCTTGGGTGGGCTTGATTGGCAGGAAGTAAAACCTCTTATCGAAACCTATTTGGGGTCATTGCCACATACCCGGATTGTTGTCTTTGAGCCGAACACTGCTCTGGCTGCAAAAGACATTAACCCCTCCAAAGATGTTCCTAAAATGACAACAGGAAGAGCGGCATTAGTTGGGCTGATAAACCGATACCTCCGTGGTTTGCTTGATCCAATAATTACATTAATAGAAGTTCAAAAGCTTATATATTTTATGCAAGAAGCTGGGCCGTCTTCAAAAAAATTAGAGTTCGCCAAAGGGCATTACGGACCCTATGCTAAAAGCTTAAGTCATGTGCTGCATGCTATAGAAGGTCATTTTGTAAGTGGTTATGCAGATGGTGGGGATACCCCCGATAAAGAATTGGGATTAGTTCCTGGTGCGGTTAAAGATGCTGAAATGTTTTTGAAAGATTATCCTGAAACTATAGAAAAATTTGATAGAATTACTAATTTAATTGATGGTTTTGAAACGCCGTTTGGGTTGGAGTTACTGGCTACTGTCCATTGGATAGTGGTGAAAGAACAAGTTACCTCAATCGATGAAGTGATTCAGGCTGTCTATAACTGGAATAATCGCAAAAAGCAATTCTCTGAAAGACAAATACGGTTAGCTTATGAGACGTTGCAAAACAAAGGCTGGTTGACTGGAAACTCGGATTCATGAATAAACATAGCGAAATCCGCTTTGAAGAAGCCATCGAAGAAGTCTTGATCCACCAAGTGCAATACAAAAGGGGCGATTCCAAGACTTTTAACTCAGCCTTGGGACTTTTTCCGGATGAAGTGGTTGCTTTCGTGCAGGACTCCCAGGCTTCCCGCTGGCAAGGTCTGGTAGATCTGCTAGGGGTTGAGGCAGAGAAAACCCTAATAGACAGCCTTGTTAAAGAACTGGCCTCCAAAGGTTCCCTTGAAGTGCTTCGTTCCGGCTTCAAGTGTTTTGGGAAAACCTTTAAACTGGCTTATTTTCAACCGAACAGCGGTATGAACCCGGAGGCTATGGTCGATTATGAGAAAAATCAGTTGAAGATCTACCGCCAAGTACATTTCAGTGAGAAAAACCCGAATCTTTCGCTGGATGTTGTGCTTTCGCTTAATGGCCTGCCAATTCTCACCATGGAATTAAAAAACCCCATGACGCACCAGACAGTTGAACATGCCAAGAAACAGTATATGTTTGAGCGGGATCCCCGTGAACCCATCTTCAAATTTAAAGAACGTACTTTGGTTCACTTTGCCGTTGATCCTGATCTGGCCTTCATGACAACCAAGCTGGCCGGGAAAGATACTTATTTCCTGCCGTTTAACAAAGGACATAACCACGGGGCCGGTAGTCCGACTTCAGAAGAGGGTAAATACAAAACCGCCTATCTGTGGGAGGAGGTTTTGACCCGTGACAGCTTGATGGACATCCTGGCCCGGTTCCTGCATCTTCAGGTGGAAGAAAAAAGGGTCGTAACTGATAAAGGCGTCAAAACCATCCGTAAGGAAACCATGATTTTCCCTCGGTATCACCAATTGGATGTAGTCCGCAAGTTGATTGCCAATGCCAAAACCCAGGGTTCAGGCCATAACTACTTAATCCAACATTCAGCAGGTTCGGGAAAGTCCAACTCTATCGCTTGGCTGGCTCATCGCCTTGCCAGTCTGCATGATGAAAACGATCAGAAGGTGTTTCATTCGGTGGTAGTCATCACGGATCGCCGGGTACTCGATAAGCAGCTCCAAGACACTATTTATCAGTTTGAGCACAAGCAAGGCGTGGTTCAGAAGATTGATAAAAACACTCAACAGCTTGCCGAGGCGCTTTCTGATAATGTCCCCATCATCATTAGTACGCTTCAAAAATTCCCCTTCATTACTCAGGCCATGTCTACCCTTGAGAAAAAGGGCAAAGGGATCAAGATTGATACGGCTGGCAAGCGTTTTGCCGTGATCGTAGATGAGGCCCACAGCTCTCAAAGCGGCGAAACCGCCATGGAACTTCGCAAAATCCTGAACAAAGAGGGCATTGAAGCCACCATTGCGGAACAAATCTTGGATATGGATGAAGAGGAATTGTCAGAAGAAGCAAAAAAAGCATTGCTTCAGGAAATGCTAAAGCGGCCCAAACAACCTAATATTAGCTTCTTTGCCTTTACAGCAACGCCAAAGTTTAAGACCACGGCCGTTTTCAATGAACCTGGAGAAGATGGAAAGTCTCCTTTTCACCTTTACAGCATGCGCCAAGCTATTGATGAAGGCTTTATTATGGACGTGCTGGCGAATTACATCACGTTTAAAACATTTTTTGGTCTTGTGAAATCTACTGAAGATGATCCTGCTGTCCCTAAAAGAAAAGCTGCAAGAGCTTTAAGACAATATATGGAAATGCACCCTACAAATATTGGGCAGAAAGTTCATATCATCATTGAGCACTTTCGGACTAAAACCAAGCACAAGATTGGTGGCCGGGCTAAGGCCATGGTAGTGACTGGCTCCAGATTGCAAGCTGTCAAATATAAACTGGCATTTGATGAATATATTACCGAAAAGGGCTATACAGACATCAAATCTTTGGTGGCCTTCTCTGGAACAGTGCTTGATCCGGACATTCCAGGAAGCTCATTTACTGAAACAGGCATGAATAAAGGGATAAAAGAATTAGAGCTTCCTGAGAAGTTTGAAACCGAAGAATATCAGGTTCTTTTGGTTGCTGAAAAATACCAAACAGGATTTGATCAGCCTCTCTTACATACGATGTATGTGGACAAGAGGCTTGCAGGAATTCAAGCGGTTCAGACTCTTTCTCGGCTCAATCGGAAAACGACGGGCAAAGACGATACCTTTGTTCTCGATTTTGTAAACGAGCCTGATGATATCTATAAAGCATTCAAGCCTTATTATGAAGAAACACTGCTAGGCGAAGCTGCTGAACCCCATAAACTCTATGATTTACAGCATCGACTCCTGGAATGGCATCTCTTCGATAAAGATAAGGTTAATGAGTTCTGTGAGATTTGGTTTGGAAAACAGACTGAGCCAACGCCGGGGGAACACCAAAAGCTAAATGCTATTATTGATCAAGCCGTTGAGCGCTTTAGTCAACTTGAAACGCAGGAAAAAGAGCTGTTCAAGGGACACCTTATCAGCTTTAGAAGGCTCTATATGTTCCTTTCCCAGATCATTCCTTATCAAGACTCAGAGCTAGAAAAGCTTTACGTCTATGGTCGTTTTTTAATGGCAAAGCTCCCTCGCAGGGAAGACAATGACATCTATCAATTTGATGATGATGTTGCTCTCAAATACTATCGGCTCCAGAAGATGGGTGAAAACTCAATCGATTTGAAAGATGGTGTTGCAGACCCTCTCAAGGGACCGACCGAAGTAGGTACAAAGAGCGCAAAAGATGATCAGATAGAGCTATCCACTCTTATCGATCAGCTAAACGAGCGCTTTGGAACAGAATTCACCCCTGCTGATCAATTGTTCTTTGACCAAGTAACCGCAACCGCCATTGCAAACGAAACCCTTCAAGAGGCGGCCAAGGTCAATACCTTGGATAATTTCAGCTTTGTTTTCAACAAGATGATGGAAAGTTTGTTTATTGAACGCTTGGATGGTAATGAAGCCATTTTCACCAAGCTCATGAATGACGACTCATTCCGCTCAATAGCGGCTAATCATCTTGTTAAAGAGGTTTATGAGCGTATCAGAGGCACTGACAGCTAATGGACAGGGATCTTGCTATTACAAGCTGCCCAGACAGAGCATCTCAATAACAAATATATACTATATGATAAAAGTGGCAGTAAAGGTTCTGGCGCTTGTTTGAAATGGCCCACCATTTAAATCCAAGAATAGCAAGTGTTTCAGCCCCTTCGGAGGCTGATTTTTTAGGGTCATTTTTAAGTCCGCACCCTCTGGATTTGCCCTTAAGTATAAGACAGAGTTGAGGGAATCTAAACAAGGCCCAGGCATAGCTTTGGTTTCAGGGCCTAGAGCGCACCCCCGAAACGGGTGAGTTCTGGAATATGCCCAATTCTTAAAAAAACCTTAACCGGCTAGAAATACTCATCCGCAACTGCTTTAATGGAAGAGTAAGTATAGATGAGCTCTCTAGTTCATCAGCAGGTTCTTCCTGTCCCTAGTTCAGGGCTCTGTTTACCACAGGTGGCCCATTCGGCGCAAGCGGTTTCTGCTTGTACGATGGCAACCATCTGCTGACGGTATGACGTCAGTCGGATATACGTGATACGTGTCATTCGGTTGACCTCCATGCTGTTTACTAACAGTTGTGTCGGTTAGTACGGAAACGTACTAAATGGCCGGGTATAAAACCCGGCCATTCTGCAAAGGAGGGATATGTTTACCGAATGGCTGGCAGAGTCGGGAGCTTCCTTTATTGATGAGTTTTTTGAGGATAAATACGAGAAAAAAGGAAAACGTGGGATAGGGAGTGACGGAATTTCCTATGAACACTTCCTGAAGAATTATGACCGGGAGAAAAGAACCATCCTGCGTCAACTAACCAATGGGAAATATTCTTTCAGCCCGTTTCTGAAAACCAATATCCATGAAATGAAATTTAAGGCCGCGCAAGGGGAGTGGGTATCAAAGCCTAGAGGTATCATCCAAGCTGGGATAAAGGATACAATCGCCCAATCTCTTATTTTGGAATATCTTGTTCAAAGACCCCCATATACAGACTTTTATGCTCATAGCTATGCTTATCAGTCCGGGAAATCACCCATTCAAGCAGTAAGAGCGGCCCATCATTTCTTGAAACTTGGCTATCAGTGGGTCTACGATGCGGATATTAGTAAGTTTTTTGATGCCATAGACCACTCCTTGCTGCTGGACCTTATTGGGTGCCACTATTCTGGGGATCAAGCACTTCGAAAACTGTTTGAGAGGTTCATCAAGGCTGGATACATCAATGTACCCTCTTTTAAAAACTACCTCAGCAACCGAGCTGGTGGAAAGATACGTGCGATTTCTGACCGGAAACCAGAGGGAATCCCTCAAGGCGGTATTTTGTCAGGCTTTTTAGCCAACTTGTTCCTGCATAGCTTTGATTTGACCATAAGCAAAGATACCAACCTGGACGTAAAGTATGTGCGCTATGCGGATGATTTTATTATTCTGGCAAAAAGTCATGAAGATATAGTGAAAATCAAACGCCTGGTTGAAGATGAACTTCTGCCTTCTTTTAAGCTTTCAATCAGTTCAGAAAAAACTTTTATTTGTCATGAAAGATCTGGATTTCATGACCGAGCAGGCTTTGAATTTCTTGGCTTTAAGTTTATGAATGGGGTTATCAGCGTCAAAGAAGCCAATATGCAGAAGTTTATTCGCTCTATTAGTACCATCCACGTAGCTCGCTATGATCACGGGGAGCGTTTTGTTGAGACATTTCGTGTCACTCCCCATAAAGTTAAAAAATTAGGGGAAGGCCCGCGTTTGAACTATGGCGTCATGATGACAGAAAGTGATTGGAATTCCTTAGATCGCTGTTCTCAATATTTGGAAGAGCTGGACATCCTCTTATCATCTGATTCAAATGCAGAAGAGGCTTGGCGAAAATACTCCTGGTATGACTATTTCTATTTGGCAACCGATTTGCGGCAGATAAAGTATCTCGATGCGGCAATTAGAAGTCGGTTAGAACGTCTATACACAGTTACTCATGGAAAGAAGCCACCCCAGGATTACCTGAAAGATAGACAGTTTAAGTCTTTTACTAATAGATTTTTCCGCACAGTTAAACTTAAGGTTCGGCAGCGAAAGGAAAATGCAGTAATAATGGAAAAACTACCATCATAATGGTTTCAGTATTATCATCTGAAACATGCAAATATTGTTCTCTTCCTAAGGTGCAAGGAAAACTCAATGTCAATATTAGAAGAATCCACAATTAAAAGATTCGTCAAAAAGTTTGTAGCTGAGGTCCGATCCTATAATACCGCAATATTTGCAGGTGCTGGCCTTTCCATGCCATCCGGTTTTGTTAACTGGAAAGAATTACTTAAAGATATTGCACATGATCTGGGGCTTGATATTGAGCAAGAGACTGACCTCATTTCTGTGGCTCAATATCATTACAACAAGCATAAAACACGTGTAGAACTCAGCACAAAGCTTGTTAAGGAATTTGCAAGAGATGCTAAACCCAACCAGAACCATGAGTTGCTCGCAGGAATGCCAATTCATGTATATTGGACCACCAATTACGATAGTTTAATTGAAGATGCACTCAAAAAAGAGCATAAAACGGTAGATGTTAAAAGAACAAAGAAGCAGCTAGCTGTCACTCATCCAGGCAGTCAAGCTACAGTATATAAGATGCACGGGGATATTACGGCTGTGGAGGACACAGTTCTTATTAAAGATGATTATGAAACGTATGAACTTGAGAGAAAGCTTTTCTCAACTTGTCTTCAAGGAGACTTGATTTCCAAGACGTTTCTATTTGTCGGATTTAGCTTTGATGACCCGAACTTATCCTATATTCTTAGCCGGATTAGAATCCTGCTAGAAGATCATCAAAGACAGCATTATTGTTTTATGAAAAGGATCATAGAGGGTGACTTTAAAGTTACCGACTTCGAAAGCGAAGATGAGCGGCATAAAAAATACTTATACGAAAAAATAAAACAGGAACTTAAAGTTGAAGATTTGAAACGTTACGGAATTAATGTCTTATATGTTGATTCTTATGCTCAAATAACAGAAATCTTGTCCGAAATTAGTTCCCGCGTGAAACGAAATTCAGTTTTTATTTCAGGCAGTGCACATATCTATAGCGGCTGGGAGAAACAAAGGGCAGAAAAATTTATTACGTCCTTGAGTAAGAAACTTATAGAATCTGGATATAACATTATCTCTGGTTTTGGATTGGGGGTAGGAAATCACGTTATCTCTGGCGCAGTTGATGAATTATATCGGACAAATTCCTCAGTAAATGACCGCTTGAGATTATATCCCTTTCCGCAGTCTGACGCGGGGAAAGAGCTTTGGACTAAATATCGAGAGGATATGATTTCAAATGCAGGGATCACGCTATTCCTTTTTGGAAATAAGCTCAATGAGGCCAGTGGAGAAATTCAAGCGGCTGAAGGGATGAAGGAAGAGTTTAGAATTTGCCTGGAGAAAGGTTGCATCCCTGTGCCTGTGGGCAAGACTGGAGATATTGCTGAAGACTTATGGAATGAAATTTGCAACAATTTTGATAATTACAATATTCCTGGCCATTTCAGAAATCTTTATCAAGAACTCAATAAGGCAGATTTTGAAGACGATAAGATTATCAATACAGTAATCACTGTTGTTAATGAATGGAATAAATGATGCCCAGAAGAGTCTTTTTTAGCTTCCATTACCAAAATGATATCTGGCGTGTTAACCAGGTCCGAAATAGCTGGCTAACTCAATCTGATAGAGAAAGTGTAGGATATTGGGATGCTTCTCTCTGGGAAGAGACCAAAAAACAAGGTGACGAGGCCCTGAAACGTCTAATAAATAATGGACTTGAAAACACCTCCGTTACAGCTGTTCTATATGGTAATCAGACTTATGGAAGAGGCTGGGTAAAGTACGAACTCTTGAAAAGCTTTCTAAGAGGCAATGGGATGCTAGCTATTGATATTCATCAATTAAAGAATTCGAGCGGATATACAGCAGTGCAGGGCCCAAATCCGTTGGATTATCTTTCTTTTGGAGTAGATAGATATGAAAATGTCGTCAAATTGTATTACTGGAATGATAAAGAATGGGTACTTTGGGACAAGACGGCGTTAAGAAATATCCCATATAATCTTCAGGGACACACACATTCTCAATTTTCAAAATTATTCCCCAGTTACGATTGGGTTGATAGTAACGGATACAGTAATTTCGCGCTCTGGGTAGAGCAGGTAGCTAGACAAGCTGGAAGGTAGAAATGCAACTATCGTTTTGCCAAACGAGCTGCCTCTTCAATGCGTAAAGCTGACCTCTCTGCGCTTACATATTTATATATCTTGAATCCAGCTGGTGATAATAGAAGGTTTTCTTACCAGGAAGATCCACTTTGCCATTCCTATCTTTAAGATGGTGAATCTGTATTCCTACAACCACAATGCCACGCTTCAAAGATTGCTCTATCTCAATTGTATGTATTTTCTACCAGCAGTCTTATACCCCAAGCATACGACTGTCACTGATGTATTGACCAAAGCCTTTAGCCAGCACCCGAAGGGAGGGTGAGATCTATTGTTCAGGTTAGCTAGTAGTATTGCTTTATATAGCCGTAGGCTTTTTCAAAGAGCTCTTCATCCTGATGCAAACGATAGTTATAAAGTGATTTACGCAGAGCTCTTTTGACTTCTCGTTCACCTGCTAGTGTGCTTTGCCAGCCTGGAAAGCGGACCAAACGCACAATCTCGTCTATTTCATTAACTACACGCTCTACAATGACTGGAGTATCTTCTGTTTTTACCTCGTTAAAGAGTTCCGTTAATGCTGCTTTCCCTCTGTCTTCATCTTCTTCTGGAGGCGTTTCCTTTTCGGCTTGCAGTAGCTCTTTCGCTATCTGTAAAAGGTGCTTGAGGAACTCCACGCTGTTTATAATTCCTTGCTCGTGGCGTTCTTTCAGGGATTCAAGACGCTCTGAGAGATCTTTGTACTTGGGATCACCCATATGCTTCCGTAAGCGTCGACCAATCTTGATTTCCACTTCCTTGACCTTTTTAGGATCAGGCGTATGCAAGACAGCTTCCAGCAGATCCGCATCCAGAATCAGCGTTTCCAGATCATCCCGGACGGCTTCCACATGGACATTTTGATGAATCAGCTCAATGGTCTTAGCCCCCAGAGAATGCCAAACCAGCTTGCCGTGTCCGCTGGAAGGCTGGACGGACTGGTACACCTGAGACAGCCAGCGATAGTCGATTTCATATTGGCTGAGTATGGGATCCGGAGAAATGGCCTCCCACAGCTTTGCCAGGACACTATACTCGCCAGCAAAGTTATCCCGGATATCATTGTTCGGCATACATTCTTGAGCGGCCAGCAGCCCTTCATAGCCTTGCAAAGTCCGATCCACACCTAGGAAGAAGGCCAGGCATTTTTGCAGGGCAGTGGGAAGCTGCTCGGTCAGCTCTTTGATGTTTGAAACCAGCTTGGTAATGGACTGATCATCAAACTCAAGGGCTTTCGCCACATCATCGAATATGCCCAGGTAATCCACAATCAGGCCGTGGGTTTTCTGATCCGAATAGGTCCGGTTGACCCGGCAGATGGCTTGCAGCAAGGTGTGATCGCGCAGGGGCTTGTCCAGGTACATGACTTGCAAAATGGGGGCGTCAAAGCCGGTCAGGAGCTTGGAGGTAACGATCAAAATCTTTAGAGGATCATTGGGATCCCGGAAACGATCCAGCAATCGCTCTTCTTCATCGCGTGAGCGGTCAAACGGCTTGTATTGAGGCTCGTTGCTGTTGACGGACATAACAATCTCGCTGACCTCGGGGGACAGGAGTTTATCGAGCACTTGCTTGTAAAGCAGGCAGCATTCGCGATCAAAGGTCACAATCTGGACTTTGAAGCCGTTCGGCTCCACTTTAGACGTAAAATGCTGCACGATATCGGCGCAGATGTGTTGAATGCGCTTCGGGGCTTTGACCAGGACGGCCATGCGGGCGGCGGTTTTGGCGAGGTTGTCCTTGTCCAGATCAGATAGGCCACCGGTCATTTCGGCGTAGGCTTGATCGATGGCGACCTTGTCGATATGCAGATCCACCAGGCGCGGCTCGAAGTGGAGCGGCAAGGTTGCGCCATCGCGGATAGATTCATCGAAGCCGTAGCGGCTCATGTAGCCTTGCTCGTCCTCATCGGCGCCGAAGGCGTAAAAGGTGTTGCGGTCCCGGCGGTTGATGGGCGTTCCGGTCAGGCCGAACATGAACGCGTTCGGCAATGCCTGGCGCATCTTGCGGCCCAAATCGCCTTCCTGGGTGCGGTGGGCTTCGTCCACCAGCAAAATAATGTTATCCCGATCGTTGAGAACACCGTCCACCTCACCGAATTTGAAAATGGTGGTGATGATGATCTTGCGGACATCCTGCGATAGTACCCGCTGGAGCTTCTCCCGGGAATCGGCTTTTTCCAGGTTAGGGACATCGGCGGCGGTGAAGGTGCCGGTAATTTGCGTATCGAGATCGATGCGGTCCACCACGATCAAGACCGTGGGGCTTTTGAGCCTTGGGTGCATGCGGAGTTTTTGCGCGGCGAAAACCATCAGGAGAGATTTGCCGGAGCCCTGGAAATGCCAAATCAGGCCCTTCTTGGGATAACCCGCCAGCACGCGCTCGACGATCTTGTTGGCGGCGTCGTACTGCTGGTAGCGGCAGATGATTTTGATGCGGCGCTTTTTCTTGTCCGTGGCGAACAGGGTGAAGCTGGCCAGGATATCCAGAATGACGTGCGGACGGAGCATGCTTTCCACGGAATGCCGGAGGGATTGCAGCGGATGATCCAGGGCGTGGTGCACGTCCTCGTCCAGGTTCCAGGGGCCCCAATCTTTAACGGGC
>CABHPA010000155.1 GCA_902168245.1 Candidatus Melainabacteria bacterium | reverse complement strand
CTTGTCGGCTCTTGGCTAAAGAGTATGAGAAAACCATTTCAAGTAGTCAGAGCGATATTTACATTGCTTTGATCCGGCTTATGCTCAAACGATTCGCCCCTGTTTAAACTTTTCAGACGGCCTCTTACACTTTCTACCGGAAACGACAATCCACAGATGCTAGCTGCGGGGGGAGATGAGCAGGTTGGGGATGACTTCGTATACCTTGTCGGTGGCGCTATCAGTCAGGAACAAGTGATTGTTCTCTGGGTTGTAGGCAATGCCCCAATTACCGGTGGTTCCCGTAGCGCTGCTACCCAGATCGCTCGTGCTGACGGAAACTGAACTGCTGGCTCCGGTTGCGCGCGTGATACGGTAAATATCAATAGAGGAACTGCTGACATAGTTGCGCACCACCAAAAAGTCGCCGGTGGTTGGCTCAATGGTCATACCGCCCGGTGGATGCGAGGCGTCAAACGCGGCGGGCAGGCTCCAGGCGCTACCGACCAGGGCGCCGGTGGACTTGTTGCGCTCAAAGATTTTAATGCCGCTGTCGGCAGGATCGGTGCCCACAATGTAAAAGTCGTCCGGGGTGGCTGGATCATAGGCGATGCTGGTCGGAGTATTGATCAGGTTGCTGGGGCTACTGAGATCCAGTGTTGAAATGGGAGCCAACGGCGCGCGAGCGCTGATATTAAATCGATACAGCTTTTTCGTGCTGTCATCTAGGGCCAGCACGGTTTTGTCATCGCTTTCCAACGCCACGCCGTTGAACTGCATGGCATTATCTGTGGTGGTCAGGGTGGGGTTATATATAACACCGTTTCTTTCAGCCACAAAAATCTTGCAGGCGCCGCTGCTATGATGCCCCACCAGAAGCAGCCGGTCATGGGACGGATCCCACTTGGCGGCGCGCACGTCAAAGCCGGTGCCGTACAGGGAGCTTGCCGTATTGGTTGTAAACGAGTTCCACAAGGGCGCGTCTTTTGCTGCCGGGGAAACAGCCGCGCTGGTGCTGACCACCGGATTATGCTGAATGGCGATGAATATGTTGGAAGGCAGGTTGCGGGTGCCTTCGGGGTTACCGTTGCCGGTGGTGAACTGGAAACCGGACAACACGATTTTGTTGGCTTGGGACGGGGTGTTGAGCAGCGGATAGGTGAGCGTGGTTGGCCCGCAACTGGAGGTTACACCCGCAGAATCCGTCCCGTTTTCCCATACGCCGTTGCTGTTGGTGTCTGTAAAACTGGTGCAGTTGTTCGCGGATTGTGAGTATAAAAATAAAGGAGTCCCGCTTAGCTGGTACTTCGTGTAGTCGGAAGCCCGGTAGGGGGAACCCCAGGTGCTGCCTCCATCCGTGGAAAGCTGAAGGTAATTTTTGCTGGAGATGGTAGTGATCCGGTAAATCTTTTTAGTGGCGCTGCCGCTACTGTTGTAAGTGGTATATTCCAGCCGCTGTTTGTGGGAATTGTTGCTGATGTATGCGCCCTGCCGCATATCCTGCTGGATGTCCAGAATCAGCGACTGGATTTCACTGGCCTCTTTGAATCGCATACTCAATGAACTGGAAGTTACGTTGCTTTTGACCAGGAAATTAGCGATGGCCAAGCTTACAAAACCCATCAGCGCCATGGCCACCAGCAGTTCAACTAGGCTGAAGCCTGGGACGGCTTTGAGTTGCGCGATTGCTTTGAAACGGCGGAGCGTCATCATTGCTGAGTCCTTTTCTTGATCTCAATCGCGTTAATGAACGCGTTGGGGTCATTGGACGAAGAGTCGATGGATAAGGTCAGGTTCAGCACCCCGTCGGTCACGTTCACGTCGTAAGATTTCACATCGGCGGTATAGAGCGCTCCAGTGGCTTCATACGGGCTGTAGGGGCCGTACGTATTCATTTTTACGCCTTCCAGGTAAATGTTGAACCGGCGTGTGCTGGTAGTGCCGTTAATTGCGTTCCATGTTTCCGCGAAATACATTTTGACGGTATAGGCACCGTTTTCCACGTCGGCGGAAAAATTGATGGTAGGCGCATAACGGTAGTTTTGAAACAGGGCGTCATCGTTGCCGGTGGTGTTCACAATATCGTCGCTGACACTGGCCGTGGAGTAGCTGGCGGTCATGCCCGCAATTTTGTTGGTGGCATCATATAGGTAATAATCGCCGAACCAATTGCGTCCGCAGTTGTCGATCAGGGAGTTAGTGTAATCTCCAAAGCGATAGCGCAGCACCTTGGCGTACTGAATCAGCGTGGTTTTATAGCGGGGAGAACTGGTGGCGTCGGTGGAATTATTGTACAGGTAAAAATCCGTGGTTCGTTTCATACTGGTAGTGGCGCCGCTGTTGGTCGTATCCACCACTCGCCTGTAAGGAATCGTCTGCCCGGACTCGCTGACGCTGGTGTTCATGGAGGAATCGGTAAAACGACTGACGAAATTAGGCTCATCCGGGTTGATTTCATCCTTCAGGCTATTCAGCAGGATGCTGCGAGTGGACTGCAAGTAGCCTCCCCGGCTGGTTTGGGCGGTTTGGGTCATAATCAGGGTAAAGGGAATAATAATGGCCGACAGCATGCTAATGATCAGCAAGACTTCCACCAGCGAAAACCCGGCTTGGGCGTTTGGATTGTCTCGTTTACGGCTTGGCAGGCAGAGGCCGGGGTTGCGGTTCGACATGGGCAGGCTTCTTTGTTGATTTTAAAATAACGCTGCTCGACCTCAGGTGTTCGTTTTTATTTTATCGGATCAATCGGGTAAAACTTTAGACCGGCCGAAATCCCGGGCTTGCATTGCTATCTGCCCCTCAGTTTTCCATGTCGATTTCCCCCGGCCTGAGCGCTCACTTTCCTGACAAAGGCTGGCTTTTGGGCTTTAAACCCGGTTACCGGTGGTCATACGATCCGGCTCCGAATCGGCATTGGAGCCGTCCGGGTCATCGCCACCCTGACCGTTCATGGGGTATGCCTTGCGCACCAGCCGAATCAACACCACTGCCAGCAGAAACATGCCCACCAGACTGGCAATGTAGATGTGAAGGTAGTTGACGTACCAGACCGCCACCAAGCCGCCTACCACGCAAAGGCTGTAGAGGTAGGTCACGGTCTTAATCTGTCCCACACCAGCCTTCAGGAACTGGTGATGGATGTGATCCGCGTCGGGCAAAAAGGGATTCTTACCCCGCAGCAGCCGACGGAACACGGAATAGGTAATGTCCAGAATGGGGACGCTCAGCACGAACATGGGCAGCAGCATCACCACCACCTTGGTTTTCAGTACGCCTGTCACCGCGATGCAGGCCAGCACAAAGCCGCAGAACAGCGCGCCGCTATCGCCCATAAAAATTTTGGCTGGATGGAAATTGAACACCAAAAAGCCCAGACTGGAACCCGCCAATAGCGCCGCCAGCAATGCCGAGGACGGCTGGTTGGTAAACATGGCCACCACGGTCAGCGTTAAGGCGGATAATGTGGTGACGCCCGCCGCCAGGCCGTCGATGCCGTCAATAAAGTTCATGGCGTTCATCAGTCCCACCAGCCAGATGACCGTAACCGGCAGGCTGAGCGCGTTCAACACCAGCAGTTGCGCGCCCGGCAAATCCAGCGTGTTAATCTGTACACCCAGCCCAAAGGCGGTGAGGGCCGCTACAAACTGGATGACCAACTTGAGGTATGGGGACAGGTTAAACAGGTCATCCAGCAAGCCCAGAATGAACACGATGGCCCCGCCCGCCAAAACGCCGGGCAAGGCGGTGGTCAGGTTCGGCTCCTTCTGGAACAGGCTGATGGTGCCAAGGGCCAGCATGAACCCCAGCCAGATGGCGATGCCGCCCAGCCGGGGAATCGGGTATTTGTGAATCTTTCGCTCGCCGGGCGCATCGTAGTACCCGGCGGCAATCGCCTTGCGGCGCACCAGGGGAACTAAGGCCAGGGTAATCAGCAGGGCGATTACAAAGCCCGCCAGGTTCAACAGAAACATCGCGTTGTGTCCAACCAGACTAGTGATGGCTGAGCGCCTCCGTTTTGAGAGTTGCGGACAATTCAGGGTAGAGGGGGAACTGTTGTCCCAACGCTTTCACTTCCTCTGCCAGATGTTCTATATTGTCACGCTTTTTCAGCGCTTCGGCAATAATCTTGCCCAATTTCGCCATGGCCGCCTCATTGAAGCCCCGGCTGGTGAGGGCGGGGGTACCCAGCCTCAGCCCGCTGGTGACGAACGGCGATTGCGGGTCGTTGGGAATGGTGTTCTTGTTGGCGGTAATGCCAATCTCTTCCAGCAGGTTCTGGGCTTCCTTGCCGGTCAGGTTCACGTTGCGCAAATCCAGCATCATCAGGTGGTTGTCAGTGCCGCCGCTCACAATATTAATGCCGTTTTCCAGCAAGGTTTCGGCGAGGGTTCTGGCGTTTTTCACCACTTGTTGCGAGTAGGTCTTGAATTCCGGCGAGAGCGCCTCTTTAAAGGAAACCGCCTTGGCTGCAATCACATGCATTAAAGGCCCGCCCTGGATACCGGGAAAAACCGCCTTATCCACGGCCTTGGCGAACGCCTCCTGGCACATCACCAAACCACCGCGCGGGCCGCGCAGGGTTTTATGGGTGGTGGTGGTTACAAAATGGCAATGCGGGGTGGGGCTGGGGTGCAGATCGGTGGCCACCAGGCCCGCAATGTGGGCAATGTCCGCCATCAGTAGCGCGCCCACTTCATCAGCGATTTCGCGGAATTTGGCAAAATCGATGGTGCGGGAATAGGCGCTGGCTCCGCAGATAATCAGCTTCGGTTTTTCCTGCTTGGCGATTGCGCGGACATTCTCGTAATCGATATAGCCGGTTTCCGGGTTCACGCCGTAGGCGACCACCTTGTAAAACAGGCCGGAGAAATTGACCGGCGACCCGTGGGTGAGGTGTCCGCCATGGGACAGATCCATGCCCATGATGGTGTCGCCCGGCTTCAGCCCGGCGGCCAGGAAAACGGCCATATTGGCCTGTGCGCCGCTGTGGGGCTGCACATTGGCGTGATCGCAGCCGAAAATCTTTTTGACCCGCGCAATGGCGATTTCTTCCGCCTGATCCACGAATTCGCAACCGCCGTAGTAGCGTTTGCGGGGCAGCCCTTCGGCGTACTTGTTGGTCATCACGCTGCCCATGGCCTGCATGACAGCGATGCTGGTGAAGTTCTCGCTGGCGATCATTTCCAGGGTGCTTTGCTCCCGGTTCAGTTCGGCCAGGATGGATTCATAAATCTCAATATCAGCCTGTTTCAGCAAGTCCAGGTTCAGCATGCGGGTATCTCCTTCGGGCCGCCTTCAGTCGAGGCGCCTTGATTTTCAACGGTAATGCCGGTCATCATATCCACCCGTTTCTGGTGACGTCCCCCGTCAAACGGGGTGGACATCCAGGTGTCAATCAGTTCAAAAGCCAGTTCGGGCGCGATGACCCGTCCACCTAGGCAAAGCACGTTGCTGTCGTTGTGGCGGCGGCTCAGAATGGCGGTGTTGTGGTCATGCGCTTCCAGTGCGCGCACCCAAGGGAACCGGTTGGCGGAAATGCACACGCCAATGCCGCTTCCGCAGCAAATTAAACCGCGCACCACTTCATTGGCGGCGGAAGTGTCCTGTGAACGCTTCATCGCTTCCGCCACCTGGACGGAAATGGCGGGATAATCGACCGAATCCTCGCTGTGGCAACCGATATCCTCGACCTGGTAGCCTTTATCACGCAAGTGGGCGGCGACTCGCTCCTTCAGCCGGAAACCGGCATGATCGGCGCCCAACACAATTTTTTCCATGGATAACCGCCTTTTGTGCTGAATGGGAGGGGATGGAATTCCGTTAGTCTAACACAACGCGCCCGCTTCTTAAAAGATGAGCGTCACCGTCCGGGTTGACCGAAACGACGGTAGGCGCAGCCGATTCCAGCACCATTTCGTCATCCCCCAACACAAAATCCACATCGTCCCCAAAAGTGTTCAGTACATCAATGGCTTTGCGCGGGGCGTTTTCGCCCTTCCTGCCGGAGCAGGCGGCGGCCAGCGCACCACCCGGAATCAGGGAGAGCAAGTCCAGCAATATGGGAAAGTCGGGTTGCAGCAGGCTGACTTGTGGTTGGCTGGTGACGCTTTCCGGTAGGTTCTGGCTTTTTTCCAGCAGCAGAATCAGCGGGCCGGGCCAATGGCGACTCATCAGGTCAAAAGCCCGAACCGGGATGGTGTCCACGTAAGGTGTAAACGCGTTGATATCCCTCCCCAGCAGCAGCATGGAATCCTTTCCGCCAGTGATGCGGACGATGCGGTTCAATGCCTGCGGACGATCCAGCCGAGCGGCCAGTGCGTACCCGTCCGGCCCCGGCAAAGCGATTACCCCATCCGGCGTTTCCAGGTTAGAAACTGCGTTTAACAGGTCGAAGTCCATCGTTTTATTGTACCGTTTTCGGGACGATTTTTGCTTGCGTCCGGGGTGTGGAATTTATAGGGGTGTACGATATTTATATATAAAAGGCAATTTATTTATGTGAAACGTTTTTATTTTGATATAATAAGTTAATCAGAAGTATTAGGTTTATACTTCCACAAAGGAACTGGTTTTATTCATTGCTTTACCTGTTGCCTGTTCCTTTTGGGGTGTACTCTTCGTTTGCGCGCTATGAGAAGCAATATACGGCCTGAGGGTCCCGGCTGTCGGCATTGCTCAACTGTCTTTTGCCTTCTTGGGAAAGCCTGCCGGAATGGTTGAGAGGCTATGCCTCCAAAAATAAATAAAAAAAGAAGTTATTAAAGAGGAATATTGCGATGAGTGTTCCTGGGATTATTTCTCCTTTTTCCAATCGCTTGCCGTTAGGCGGCATCAGTTCGCTTGCACCGTCGGCGCTGATGAGCGCAGCGCTCAACCCGCTATCGTTTCCATCGGGGCAGGCGATTTCGGCCCAAAGCCTTAGCGCGTTGACTGCCGCGCCGCAAGCGGATGACCTCTCTTCCGCCTTCCAGCAGATTATCCAGATGATCCTGCTCTTGCTCATGCAATCCTTGAGCGCCCCCAACCTCAATAACGCCTCCCAGGCGGAGGACTCGGAGAATGGCCAGGGCGAGGATTTGAACCAGGCTTCGGCAAGACAGCAGGATGCCGATAACGATACGGACACCGATAATGGTGACGGTTGTAACGGCGACGGAAATGGCGGGAACGCTGGCAACGCAGGAAATGCAAACGCGGGCAATAAGGTCTCCAAGTCCGCCGCGCCGACCAGTGTGCCTAGCGGGGATGGCAACAACGATCAACAGGTCGTGCTGAATGAAATCAACCAGTTTCGCGCCCAGAACGGCCTTCCGCCGGTCAGGTTGAGTGCGAAGCTGAACCAGGCCGCCCAGGGTTATAGCGAGGAAATGGCGCAGGACGGGCATTTTTCCCATACCAGCCTGGATGGAACCACCTTTGGTCAGCGTATTCGCCGAACGGGTTATCAGCCGGGCGCCGCCACCGAGAATATCGCCAAAGGCCAAAAATCTCCCCATGACGCGGTGCAGGCCTGGATTAACAGCCCCGGCCATCGGGCCAACCTGTTGAACCCGGATGTGACCGAGATTGGCGTCGGGCGGGCGGTCGGCGCCGACGGCAGCGTTTACTGGACCCAGGACGGGGCCAAGCCGAGATAACGACCAGTCCCATCGCCAAGGCCAGCAAACGAACTACGCTATGCTGAACCGAGTTTTATACCTCTTTCATCCCTTTTTATAGGATTTTTAATAGAATTGATGCTGACGATTTATACAACTTGCAGGGCTTTCGGGCGAATCAACGGTTCGCTTCGGCGGTGAGCGACCGGGCATAAGCTCGGTTGCAGTATGCCTGCAATGCTTGCATGGCTTTTTCGGTGTTGTTTTTCAGCAGGGCTTCCTCGCCCGGCAGGGTGAAATGCGCGCCCAGGTCAATATCCAGCCGGTACACCAACCGGGTGCGGTTGCCGCCCGGCAAGGGAAGCAACTTGTAGCTGGCCGTGATATTCCTGAAATCCCCAGAGACCCGTTGCAGGTACAACGCGCTTTCCGCCTTTTCTTCCCGAATTTGCACCTTGTAGCGGAAGGCTGGCAAGAATCCGCTGCCCTGCACCCCGAAGTCCACAATTTTGGTGTTTCCGGAAGATTGCAACACACTGGAGCGATAATAGCCGGGCAAAATGTTCTTGAGGTTGCCGTAGTTCACCAGGTTGCCCCAAACGGAATCTGGTGGTGCGTCAATCAGGGTTTCCGCCTGCACGGTTTTCTGGTTGCCGTTGCTTTTCAGCACCTGCACTTGCGTCGGGCCTGAAACTGGCTGGGCCTCGGTGTGAGGTGGACAGAGCAGTATCAACAGGAGCAACAACGGCATGAACATGTATTTTGGGCGCATTGGCAAAACTCCCTGGTGAAATGGGCCTGTAAACAGGACGGTAATCAGAAAGCTGAAAAATGCCGCGCGGCTGCCCGAAATTGTAATTTTTTGTGATTTTTGCCGTTTTCCGGCATGCTGCCGAGATGGCCGCCTGGGCGGTTTTTCTATACAATGGTGGATGCTTGCTGCGCATAAACACGGCTGTCCGGTTTTAAGCCCGCGTCGAAAGGTGGGCTTAACAGGCGGCTGATTTTCCCGTAGCATAAAAGAAACCCGTTTCAGGCAGAGAGGCAGGAGTCCCCATTGATGTCCCAGTCGATGTCCCAATCGCAAAAATTGCTGGTTACCGGCGGCTCCGGTTTTATTGGCAGCTGGTTGATTCGTCACCTGCTGTGCGAGTACCCGGATTACCATATTACCAACCTGGACTTGCTGACCTACGCCGGGAATCCGGAGAACCTGAAGGACGTGGAGAACAATCCACGTTACTGCTTTGTGCAAGGGGACATTCGGGATGAGAAGCTGGTGGGGCAGCTTATGCGCGATGCCGACATTTGTGTGAACGTGGCCGCCCAAACCCACGTGGATCGCAGTATTACCGGGCCGGGCGTGTTTATCACCACCAATGTGGTAGGTACCCAAAACTTGCTGGAAGCGGCCCGGAATGCCCAGGTTTCCAAGTTCATCCAGGTGTCCACGGATGAAGTGTACGGCAGCATTGAAGGCGCCGCCAAGTTTACCGAGGAATCGCCGCTGGAACCCAGCAGCCCGTATTCCTCCAGTAAGGCCAGCGCGGATTTGATTGCCCTGAGCTACTGGAAAACCTACGGTCTGCCGGTGTGTATTACCCGATGCACCAACAATTACGGCCCGAACCAGTACCCGGAAAAGCTGATTCCCCTGTTCATCCTGAACGCTTCCGAGGATAAGCGGGTTCCGGTGTACGGTGACGGGTTGAATGTACGGGACTGGATTCATGTGAAAGACCACAGCCAGGGGGTCGCCACCGTATTGCGCGACGGAAAGCCCGGTGAAGTGTATAATATTGGCTCCGGCAACGAGCACAACAACCTGGAGATTACCCGCTTAATCCTGGGCATCTTGGGCAAGCCGGAGAGCCTGATTCAATACGTGCAGGATCGCCCCGGGCATGACCGCCGTTACGCACTGGACTGCGCTAAAATTGAGCGGGAACTGGGCTGGAAAGCATCCACCCCGTTTGAGCAAGGCTTGCGGGATACGGTTCAGTGGTACCTGGACAACCCGCAATGGGTCGCCAACGTTCGGCAAAGAGAGCGTGAAATGCACGCCGACCTCGTTTAAATAGAGCGTTTACAGGAATTTAGCACGGCAATGGGATTTAAAAACATCGTAGTAACAGGCGCCAGGGGCATGCTGGGCCAGGATCTGGTGCCTTACCTGCGTGCCAAGGGATACGAGGTGTTCCCCACTTCCTCGGACACCATGAGCCTGCTGGAGACTGCCGACAGCATGCGCGACAAGCTGGAGCCTTTCCAGCCGGAGGTGATTATCCATCCGGCGGCCTATACCAACGTGGACGGCGCTGAGCGCGAGCCGGATCTCGCCATGGCCGTCAACAAGGATGGCACCCGAAACCTGGCCCTGGTGGCCAAGGAGCTGGGCGCGATTCTAATATACGTCAGCACCGACTTCGTGTTTGACGGGCTGAAAGGCGAGCCTTACCTGCCCACCGATCGGCCCAATCCCGTTAATACCTACGGCTTGTCCAAGTATTACGGCGAACTGATGGTGTCTGAGCTGCTGGAAGAGTACTATATTGTGCGCACCAGTTGGCTGTACGGCATCCATCGCAATAATTTCGTGCAATGGGTGCTAGATCAGGCCCATGCCGGTTCCGAAGTGAAGACCGTGACCGACTGGATTGGCTCCCCCACCTGGACAGGCAACCTGTGCGTGGCGATTGAGACCCTGATGAATTCTGGCGCGTACGGCACGTACCATGGCGCGGATCATGGAGAAATCTCCCGTTTCGATCAATGCCGCGCCATGTGCCAGGCCGCCGGGCTGGCCGAAGCGCACATTCGCCCCGTGTTGAGCAGCGAACTGAACATGGCGGCCAATCGCCCCCATTACAGTGTGCTGGCTTGCCCCGGTCTTTCCGTACCTTCCTGGGAAACGGGTTTTCAGGCTTATCTCGCTCAATATCGGCAGAAAAGCCCCGCCCGATGAAAAGCAAGCCCCGTAAAAGCCCGTTCCGGAACAAGTCCCCCAAAAAAGGAGAACACTCCAATTTGCATCCCCACGTGGTGATTTCCGGCTATTACGGCTTCGATAACCTGGGGGACGAGCTGATTTTGCGGGTTCTGGTGGATGAGTTGAAATCCCACCAGGTCAAGGTGACCGTTTTATCCCAAAACCCTAAAAAAACCGCCCTCGAATACGGGGTGGACGCGGTAAAGCGCACCAGCTTTATTGATATTGTGGACGCGCTGGCGCAGGCCAACCTGTTCATCAGCGGTGGGGGCGGACTGTTTCAGGATGCCACCGGCCCCATGAGCGCCATTTATTATGGCGGGCTGATTCATTTGGCCCGCTTTTTCGAGGTGCCAGTCTGCTTTTGGGCGCAAGGCGTAGGCCCGCTGAAAAGCGAATTTGCCCGTAAAATGACCTCTTCCGCGCTGCGTAAATGCGAGGTGGTGACGGTTCGGGACGAGGGCAGCGCCGCCCTGGTGGAGGTATTAACCGGCGAGGAGCCTGAAATCACCGCCGATCCGGTCTGGTTGCTGAATGTGCCCCGGAAAAAATCGGCCGTTAAAGCCGGGCGGCGCAAAAAGGATACGCCGCAGGCGTCCCCATGGCGGGTGGGTATTTCCCTGCGGCCCTGGCCGGAATTGAATGATGAGCGCCTTCAGTCGTTGGCGGATTGCCTGAAACAACTGGCCTGCCAGCAGGAACGCCCGGTGGAGTTCGTATTGTTACCCTTCCAGAAGCAGGAAGACACCCACCTATTAGAGGGCTTCGCCAAACGCCTGACGCCCTGTCCGAATGCAAGCACGGTTATGGCCAGTCCGGAAACGGTTTTGGAGACAGTGGGCGAATGCGACGCCATTATCGGCATGCGTTTCCATAGCCTTATTTTGGGGCTATTGCAGAATGTGCCGATTTACGGGCTGGTATACGATCCCAAAGTGGCCGCCCTGCTGGATATGTTTAATCTCCAAGGCGCTCGCATCGCCGAACTGGAGCAGATAGACGCCCTAAAGATTCACGAATATTTTAATTCATATTCCTCGGTGGATTTGAGGCCCATGAAGCAGCAATCCCGGCGGAATTTCAGGATTCTAAAACGCCTTTTGGCGATTCCCGAGGCGGAACTGGTTTTATAGTGAACCGTTTGGACGAGCTTGATCATCCGGGCGTATGAATTGACAGGAATAACCCTCGCAAGCTCAATTAATCAAACCTATAATAAGAAGCATGGGAGACCAGCGAGAAAAAACAGCGCCCGGCTCAATCGCCAGGACGATATTCGGCGCGATACTGCCGAATCAGGACAAGACTGCCGGAGTTGCAGGCGTAGGCAGTCCGTTCTGGAACAAGCTGCCGCGCATCCTGAATATGGCCCGCTCCAGGATGCGTTCTGACTTGCGGCATGGGGTGCTGGATTATGAGCCGATTCACCTGCACATCAGCCCTGCGGAACTGAACCCGTTGCTGGATGACAAATTGGCTTCCACGCTTTTGGATCGATCGGCTGCGGCATTAACGACGGATTTTGGTTTGGGGGCCAATGCGACGGGACAGCCCCCGGCGATGCCTGGGACGCAACCGCAACGGCTGGCGCTGGAGAGTTTCCGCTTTTTGATGGATCAGGTGCCTGCGATTCGAACCATTGAATTTTCGGGGCGGAACCGTGATCCGCTGGAAAACCGGGATTTGGTGAAGATGGTGGACTACGCCCATAAATTTAATGGGGCGGAAATCACCTTGGTAACGGACGGGCTGTTGTTGCAACCTTATACGGAAGATCTGCTCAAAAGCAGGCTGCATACCTTGGTTATTCGTTTTCAGGCCCATCGGCCTTCGGCTTATGCGGCCATGAGCGGACAACCGCTGAGTGGGTTCGTCAAAATCCTTGAAAATACGGAACACCTGCTGAAGCGGAAACAGGCGTTAAAATCCACGCTGGAAGTGGAACTGATCATGATGGTGGATATTCACCATTACCGGCAAATTCCGGAAATGATCCGCTTTGCGGAAGCCCTGGGCGTGGACGGGATTCGTTTTGAGAACTATGTATCCCCCGATCCGGCTAAAAAGTCGGATAAAACCCTGTATAGCCACCAAGCCAAGGTCCAACAGTACCTGGATGATCTGAAAAATACGGTTATCAAGTCCAGCAGACTGTTGGTAACCCTGCCGGTGCTGATGGACATGGATATGTCCGCACATCGCCATTGCCTGGAAGCCTACGGCACGGTCTCGGTGGATGCCGAATTCAATGTTTCCGGTTGCTCCCGCCAATTAATGCTGCCTGAAAAAAACGGGAAAATATGGGAAGAGGATTTTTTCAATAACGCCATGTACCAATGGTTACGGAGTATTCACAACGCTAAGCAGGAGCCGTGTAATATCCCTGTACCGTTGGCTTGCCAGGCTTGTCCCCGAAATATGCCAGCCAGCCGCTGACACGTTTTATTAAACAATCTTTTTGACCTTCCGCCGGGTTTGATTGAGCCAAGTTCTGCAAATTGTGTTGGCAGGTTAATTCAACTGAAGAACTAAATACCTTGAGTTTTCTCTTGTTTTGCTATAATGATCTCGGAGAAAACAATATAGTTCGTAGTTTCGCTACCTTCAAGGTTCATCAAGAGACGGGGCTTGTAAAATGCTTGATTTTCAAGGCGTTTCTTCCTACCCAATCGAGAAACGAAAAAACGATTCGGAGATGACAAAAGCAAATGCAGGACTGGTGGAAAAACCTCCCCCGGCATTTGGTAATGCCCAGAATTCCGTATTTAACCAACCCTGTCTCTTATACACATCTCCGAGCCCACGAGACTAAGGCGAATCTCGTATGCCGTCTTCTGCTTGAAAAAAAAAA
>CABHPA010000154.1 GCA_902168245.1 Candidatus Melainabacteria bacterium | reverse complement strand
AGATAGGACACGGGGGGGTTATTGCTGTAATTCCACATGGACGGTCATCCCGGCACGCAGGAAGGTGTTGGAAACGTCCGCGCCCGTCTTCACGTCATGCGCAGGCTTGTTGCCATCCACAGCGACTTTCACCTTGAAGGAAGCCTGTTCATCAACATCCTTACCCTTGGTCCCTTCGCCATCGGGAACGAATTCACTTTTAACGCTAATACTGCTGACCTTGCCATCGAACCAGATATCCGGAATTGCGACTGGCACTACTTTAACGGAATGGTTTACTTGGATTTTATCCAATTGGCCTTCCGGCACATACACATCCGCCCACAAATTCTTGGGATCGATAATGGTCAGAACGGGACGGCCAGGGGCAACCAACTCACCCTCGGAGACACTGAGTGTGCTGACAACGCCACCAATAGGGGCTTTTAAAGTCACTTCTGACAATTGGGACTGCAATGCTTCCAGGTTGCTTTTGGCCTGATCAACAGCGGCATCCGCAATCTGTAGATCTTGGCGCTTGGCGCCTTGTGCCAATTGTTGGTATTGGCCCCGCGCGGCATTGACCTGTTCCCGGGCAATCCTGATATCTTCAGGACGGGCGCCACGGTTAATGGCCTTCAAACTGGCATCAGCAGCGGTATATTGGCTCTTGGCCGCCTCATAAGAGGTTCCAATCTCCTGGAATTTTTGTTGGGAAATAATCCCTTCATCCACCATCCGGTTTGAGTTTTTGTAAGCAGCTTCAGCTGATTCCAATTTCAACTTGGCACTGGATAAAGCAGTCTTGGCCTGGCTGATATCCTCTAAAGAAGCGCCCTTGGTCAAAATTTTCAATT
Organism: Candidatus Melainabacteria bacterium; assembly: GCA_902168245.1. GTDB lineage: Bacteria > Cyanobacteriota > Vampirovibrionia > Vampirovibrionales > Vampirovibrionaceae > Vampirovibrio. The sequence continues at coordinate 1,543 of CABHPA010000154.1, read as the reverse complement.
GCTGGTTTGCCTGTTCTACGTGAGCAGAAGCTTGCTTTAAAGCACCACGGTCAGCGCCTGCTAAAAGCAAACTGCGGCGTGCTTGGGCTTCCGTCAGAGCAGCCTGGGCATCCGCAATTTTGGTTTTGAGGTCAATCGCGTCAAACTGGATAATCGTTTGTCCCGCCTTAACCGTATCCCCTTCTTTGACATAGATTTTAATGACGCGGCCGCCGAAACGGGAAGCGTTACGGACTTCATTGGCTTGCACAAGGCCAGATAATTCAATGGTGGCAGGCGTTTGGAACTTGGTAACCGCAAACCAGATACCGGCAACAATAAGGGCAATGACGGTAAAAAGCACCATCCGCCTTGACTTGTTTGATTTTTTGGCCTGCGAGGATGTCGTCGAAGCGGCAGGGGCATTGCTGGAAGGTGTCGGTGTTGCAGTCGCTGTCATAATTGAAATAAAAGCCTTTTACTACTGGAAACACGGTGATAATTAGACATCCATTGCTTGCTGCCCGCTATAGCACCGCTCACATAATAAGTCAGGACGCTACGGCTCAAAAAAGTGATAAGGACGCCAGCAACAATGGAACCGATAGAAGGAAATACAAATCCATAGCTTACCAGAAAAGATCTGATAACCCTAATGCCTTTTCAGGCAGCCTGTTGGCTGCCAAGTCCGGGAAGGCTATCGAAGCCCAGTCATTATAACTGAAAAACGCCCCTGTTACAGAGGCGTTTTAGAACAGTTTGATTAACTGTTCTAAATTATACAAAAAGATAAAAAATGAGCGTTTGAAGACCTCTAAAACAGCCCTTAATGGTTTCAGAAAAGCAGCAATTTGGTTTCCGTAAACTTAAAAAGCCTCTTGATACCATATCAAGAGGCTTTTTTTAAACGTTCACACCTATTATTCGATGTGGTTATTTTCTCTGAGGTGCTCTCGCACCAAATCAAGCGACGCCTGAACGATACGGGTAATGCGCGAACTGGATAGGCCAACAATCGTGGCAATATCCTTGACCTGCATATTTCGGTAGAAGCGGTATTCCATAATTGTCCGCTCTTTGGTCGGCAATGACTCAATAGCCTTTTTAATGGCACGGCCAAGCTCAACAATTTCAAGCTGCTCCTCAGGTGTAGAAGAACCGTCTTTTAAAAACTCATATGGCGAATCGCCATCACTGCTTTCCTGGATACCCTCGATAGAGAGGATACTTTCATAAACGGCTTCACGAACGGAGTCGCTGGTTGGAGCGGAAGCATCTGCCGGTGCAGGCGGGAGACCGTCTTCAGACTCTTGCTTGTGCTTGAGCGTGTACCATTTATAACGGGTTCGCAATTCGTTGCGGATTGCCCAACGGGTTGCGGTCGCGATATAGGACGTGTTCAGCTTGTCGATCTGCTCAGGCGTCTTGTTCTTCAACAACGACTGGATGGCAATCGCGCCAATGCTGACCAGCTCTTCATAGTCCACCATGTGCTGGGGAATACGGCGGTATTCTACCTTTGCCACGCGTTCAACGAGTGGCAGGTACTTGGTAACGTTCACTT
>CABHPA010000153.1 GCA_902168245.1 Candidatus Melainabacteria bacterium | reverse complement strand
ACCGTTTCCGTAAAATGTAACCCGCTAATTATCTCTGGTTCTGTCAAATCAGAAAAATAAGCCCGGGGAATATTATAACAAGAATGAATAGGTCGACTCACTCTCATTCGTTTGCCCTGGGAGCGCCAATGGTCTATACTCAATCCTCAAATCGAGCCAGTAAGCTTTAGAAAAACAGAAGATGGTTCAATATTGGTAGGTACTCTTTTTACGAGACAGTGTCAAGGACAAACAGATGGGTTTAAGGATATACCGGTTGGACATATTTTTCATTTAAAAGACGGACTTGTCTCCCGCTTCGATATTCAAGGAAGATCCTAGGGATTATAGTTCTTCATTTTAAAGGCGAGCCATAAACGACTTGAGCACCGAGACTTACCTTACCCCGAGGTATGCCCTGAGGTCTCAACGCATCCAAGGGTATGCTTTATACCCATGTTGTATTTTGACTAAACATCCACCCCAGCAGCTGATTTACCAGCTGCTTCCAGATTCCGAACAAAGAAATAAGGATCTTGCGATTTCTTTAGCTGATATAGTATGGCTGGCCGCTTACTACTGTAGCTCATTTCCCCACTTTCTTCCAAGATTTCAGCACCTAACATCCGTCGACGAAAAGACTTGTGCTCAATAGGGCTTCCTAATATCAACTCATAAACCTTTTGTAGCTCTCCCAGGGTAAATAGTTTGGGCATCAAATAAACGGGTAGAGATGTGTATAGTACCTTGTTACGGAGGCGCTCAGTACACCGTTGCAGGATCTCAGCATGATCAAAAGCCAGTTCTTCTGTCACTTGGCCACCCTCAACTTTTAACCACTTAATATCTACAGCGCCTTTACCTGATCGAAGGGTAATATCTTGGGATGGAATAAGCGCAAAATACACCGTTGTAATCGACCAGCCACGGGGATCCCGCTCCTTATTGCCGATAGTTTCAAACTGCTCCAGGTAAGGGGTTTTTACCCCAGTCTTTTCTTCAAGTTTGCGTTTGGCCGTTTCTTTCAGAGTCCTATCCCGGTGAATATCAACATAGCCACCCACCAGTGACCAGCAATCTTTGTAGGGATGTTCTGCTCGCTGAACGAGCAAAACATGCAACGCATCATGCAGAACCGTGAAAATAACGGTGTCAACCGCTGTACTAGGACGTTCAAAGGCGGAAGCATCATATGCTTCTAGAAATGCCGCTTCTGCTTCCTTGTTTCTGCTGCTCATTTCCTTGATCCATCAATCAGTGTTAATCTTTCACGGATTTCAGCTAAAGTGACCGGTTTTAACAAAGCCCCATCTAAGAAGACACATTCCAATAGGCCTTGCTTTTCCTGCACTTCACTTTGCTGATCATACAACACCAGCTTGTCATCTTCACGTTCAATTCTCAAAAGCCCTTTGGCCGATTTTTTGGTGCCATTATCGGTTTTGGGATCTTTAAAGATATCCCTGCGCTTACCGTTAACTACGCCACTGGTCGCTTTCATAGCAAAACCGAGGCTGTCTCGAGTCGTGTATTGATATGTATAAGATCCCACTCCAAAGACCACATTGCCGGAGGCAAAACCTTTAGCAGCAAGTCCTTTTAAAATGCACTCCGCCCGCTCCAGGGTTATGGAATCGCCATAAATCAATCCGATATGCGGATCAAGCATCTTATAGCCCATGGAAGTTATTGACCCTCCAAAGACCTCCCACAGGCATTCTATAGCCCCCTTATATTCTGGACTACCCTCAGGTGCTTGCGGATCCCCTACTACAATTTTTACCGGATCGCCACTATCAGGCCGAATAACCAGTTTACCGTCCCGGCTCAGTATCTCATCTTTTAAAAGAACGGTATATTCCGTTACCACTCTCCAAAAGTCCCATGTGTCAGCCACAATAGAGACGATCCCATGGGGATAGAGCACTTTAATTAGTCGTCTAAAGGTTTCCAGCTCACCCTCTTGCATGCCCATGCACATGACGGAATGCTCGGTTGCAGGGACAGAGCCTCCAATCATTTCCTGCTCAGCATTCGCATAATAATATTCTTCCAGAAAATCAATGGCTGCCACTGAATCTGTCCCATAAAATGAGGTTAAATGGGCGGCCCCGCTTAAAAGCGAATCCTGCAAGCCCGACATTCCTCTGAAGGAAAAATCATGGGCCTGAAAAGATACAAAATCTAGGGAGGTTCCTGTTTTAACAGCGTATTTGGTTAGCAATCTTCGGTATTCAAAGGCCGTGGTTGCCGACGTAATCGGTTTCCATAAGTAACAGGAGATCACAGATTCAATATAGTTTGTTAACCAAAAGAAATCTGGATGGGTATTGACCACAGTCAAAACAGGCACACCAATGGGCACTCTGGTTCCTTCGGGAAGCGCTTTAATCTTAATAGGTAGGTAGCCTAGGTCATGTAGCGCTTCAATATGACTAATATCAATCGCGTCTTTCCCTAACGAGAAATCCATCCGCCTTTTATATGCAGATACAACTTTTGCCTTATCTTGTTGAAAGAACTGCTCATTCCAGGTGTCAATTAAAAAATCTTGTATGAAATATTGAAGGCCGAAGAATACCACTTTATGGTCATAGGCTTCTTTTAAGACTTTGGCAAGTTTACTACTCCTGGGCGTAAAATTTGAATAAACTTCTGTTGTTCCATCCGGATATTGCCTTCTATGATCTGTTTTATAAAAATCAATACAGGTCAGGGGATTGGCTTTCATAGTCATTGCTCCTTTCTTTAGACATTCAATATCGGTGCGGATGTTTCTGCCAGGATATTAAGGAACCCAGGATCAACCTGGCAAGATTTCAACATGGTGTGATAACAATAGACCTGCTCGAAATAGGGTTTCAAAACATCCAACCCTTTGGAGAAGATGCCATGAGTCACGTAAAGATACAGATTTCGGGCTCCGAGAGTCTTTAATACTTTGGCAAGCTCAATAAACGTTTGTCCGCCATCACAGATATCATCCAGAATCAGCAGGTCTTTCCCACTAACGTTCCCTTGTATGTTGGTTGAAGTAATAGCGCCTGTCAGCAAATCTCTCGTTTTACGGGCATAGAAAACTTCCACCGGGCTTTCCAAATACTGTATCAGTTGATCAATTTTCTTTTCAGCCCCCGCATCGGGAGAGACGAGAGCCAAGTTATTTTGAGCGATTTTACCAGCCAGAGCGGTGCTAGTAATGATTTGGGCGAGCGTGATAACGACACATCTATTCAACTGAGCAGGTGTCACCTCTGAATGCGGATCATAAATGGTCACCTGATTACACTGGAGGCTATTGATCAAATTTGCCATGACACTGAGACTCAACGCCTCTCCTGGATTGCAGACTCGATCTTGGCGTCCATAGGGAAAATAAGGAATCGTTAAATTAATGACCGTATTCGGATTGACTCGACGAATTGCATCGACAGCTAACAATAGCTGGAGAATGGCTTCTGAATGCCCCAAATAGGCCAATATTTCTGTTTTATCGCCAATATCGGAGATATCGACCCGCACATGACATTCACCACCAGGAAAAGTGAATGTTTCGAGCATTTTTTGATTAACAAATACCGTCATTACCAAATCCTCCAAATAATTAAATGTCCCAGTGACACTAAATATATAGTGACACTGGGACATTTTTTGTCAACCCTTTACCAAATACCCCAGATGCAAGTCAATAATTTGCTTTTAAATAGTTTTATGTCATCAATCAACTGTAGAGTATGCTTCTAAAGCCTATAGCCTCCGCCAATAGCAGAATATTTGGCTCATTCAGCCAGTCAACGGTTAGATCATGTCTCACCTTCTAGACAATTGAACATCCAATCCGTCCGAGAGTATGTGTTAGGGGTGATTTAAACCCTCTTTTTCGCGTAATACCAAACCTTCATCCCATCCTGAGGTTTACCCTAAAGTTTTGAGATTCCAAACCAAGTAATGATATAATGAGGGTGTTGAGTTTGTAGGGGGGTGGGGTAGAGATGGAGCGTCCTTTTTGTCCTTCTTGTCGACATGTTGCGGTTGTAAAGAATGGGTTTGCCAGAGGCAAGCAGCGCTGGAAGTGCAAATCCTGCACGCATCAATTCACCCGCCTGGAGTCCAAGGGCAAGCCGTTACCTTTGAAGCTACTG
>CABHPA010000152.1 GCA_902168245.1 Candidatus Melainabacteria bacterium | reverse complement strand
CCTGAAAAGTATTTAAAACCTGACTCATTTTCCAAAACAACATGCAAGATGCTGGCGCATATTCGATTGCCCAAAATCCAAGTGAGGAGAACCGGCATGTCCTTTGAACAATTGAAAAGCCTGCTGGAAGAGCATAAAACGGCTGTGGTTGCGCTGAAAGTAGCAGACTCTGAACGGGCGGAAGAGATCAAACGTTTGGGAGCTAGTTCCGGAGAAGCGGAACAAAAAATGACTGAAATTAATGCCAAGCTTGATTCGGTGGAAGAACAGATCACCAGCCTGGAAACTGCTCTGCAGCGTAAAGCCAAGGAAGTGATCCTGCAAGACGGCAAAAAATCCTATAGCGGCGATGTCATGGAACACAAGGAAGCCTTTAGCCAGTTCCTGCGTAAGGGTCAGGAAGTGGGGCTTCGGGAACTGGAAGCCAAAGCCATGTCCACCCTCTCTGACCCGGATGGCGGCTACATGGTGGCCGTCCCGATGTCGGACCGGATTGTGCAATATGTCTTTGAATCCACCCCCATGCGGGAGTTGGCAGGGCAAGTCAGTATCAGCACCCGAGCCTATCCGGGCATGTATGACAACGATGAAGCGGATGCAGGCTGGGTGGGAGAAACCGAATCCCGACCTGAAACCAAAACTCCGCAACTGGGCCAATTTGAAATCCCGGTGCATGAAATTTACGCCAAACCCAAGGTGACCCAAACCCTTTTGGATGACGGTGCCTTTGATGTCGAAAGCTGGCTGGCTCGAAAAGTAGGCGCTAAATTTTCCCGCAAGCAAAATACGGCCTTTATCATTGGGGACGGAATTAAAAAGCCCCGGGGGATTTTAACCTATCCCGCCGGAACCAATCATAAACAGGTGGAACAAGTGGTCAGCGGCAATGCTACGGCCTTGACCGGGGACGGCATTATCCTGCTGGTGGGATCTTTGAAAGAAGCTTATCTCTCCAATGCCTCCTTCCTGATGAAACGTTCCACCTTGACCCAATTGCGAACCCTCAAAGACGGACAAGGCAATTATCTGTGGCAGCCCAATTACCAGTTGGGGCTGGCCCAAACCCTGGTGGGCTATCCGATTCGAACCGGGGAAGATATGCCTACGGTGGCGGCTGGAGCCTTGCCCATTGCTTTTGGCGATTTTCGAGAAGCTTATCTGATTGTGGATCGTCAAGGGGTACGGGTGCTGCGGGATCCGTATTCTTCCAAACCGTTTGTGGAGTTTTACCATACTGCTCGGGTGGGCGGAGATGTGGTGAACTTTGAAGCCATTAAATTACAAAAGATTTCAACTTAAAAAGGAGCATGCGTTATGCCCACAGATTTGCATCACAGTATTCTGGTAGAAGCGGTCCTGAACACGCAAACCGTCAGCGGAGCGGCTGGGGAAGTGGCAGTGACTAAAATTGATCGTCAAGGCTTTGAATCACTGGAATTCATGGCCGCACTGGGGGAATCAGGAGACACGTTATCCGGGGCCTTGAAGCTTGAATTCATCTTGAAAGAAGGGGATTTAAGCGATGGTTCCGATCTGGCCCCGGTGACTGACCCAACCCTGGTCTTGGGAGTCATCCCAGACAGTAACGGGATTGTGATTACCGTGGATGCGGATGGGGAAGACGGGAAAGTTTATGCGGTCGGGTATGTGGGAGAAAAGCGGTACGCGGCATTAGTTCCCAAAAAGACGGGGACGCATACCAATGGAACCCCAATGACGATTCTTGCCGTCAAAGGCGGGGCTCACAAACGACCGACAGTTTAACACCTCCACACACACTCTCTCTCTATGCTGTCCTGGCCCCCGGCGCTTTGCTGCACCGGGTGGCCTTTTTCTTTCAATGAGGAGTTCCACAATGAAAATCAAGGCATTAAAGACTTTTCCCGGCAGCCTGAACGGCTTTGAAGTCACCACCTTTGAAAAAGGCACGGTTCTGGATGTGGATGACACAATTGCCAATCTGTTTGTAGACGCGGGCTTCTGTGAGCCGGTGAATCCAAAACCAAAAGCCAATGCGGATTGAATTTCAATTGAAAACCCCACCCACAGTGGAGCCAATCACGCTGGCTGAAACCAAAGCCTGGTTGAAAGTGGATCACAGTGATGAAGATTCCTTGATCCAGCTTTTGATTGCCACCGCTCGCGAACGCTGTGAATCCATTACCGGATTGTCTCTCATGATTCAGCAATGGGGTGCTTATCTCCCTGCCTGGCCTTTAAACTGTGAGGAAGCCTGGTGGGATGGCGTTCGGGAAGGCGCGTTCATCCAACAACCCCAGTCAGCCGTCCAGTTGTTCCATGGCCCGGTCCGCCAGATCGATACCTTTACGCTTTGGGATGCTGAAGGCAACACCTCAGACTATCCGTCAGATCAGTATTTACTGGATGCCGTTCGAAACCAGATTGTGTTAAAACCCGGTGCACCGCTTCCGCAAGGAACTCGAGTCGCAAACCCGATTGAAATCACCTACACCACCGGCCATGAATTTATTCCCGGTCCCATTAAAACCGGGCTATTGAAGCTGGTGGCTCACCTGTATGAACACCGGGGGGATGAAAAAAGTGAAACCATTCCACCCGATATCTTGAGTCTTTGGCAACCATACCGCAGGATTCGGCCATGATCGGGACACTCAGACACCGAACCCAAATCCTGATTCGCTCGGAAGAGCCGGACGGAGGGTTTGGCACCACCGAAGTGTTTATGGAATTGACTCGTGTCTGGGCGAAATTTATGCCCGTCTCCGGGCTTAAACGCATTGAAGCCCAATCATATGGGGCGGATATCACTCACAAAGTGCTCATGCGCTACCGGGGAGATGTCACCGATCGGCACTGGCTGTCCTGGAACAATCGGCGCTTTCAAATCAAAACCTTTCGCTATCTGGCAGAAAAAACGGATTGGCTGGAACTCATGGTGCAGGAAGCTGAAACCGTGTCAGGCGAATAATTAGGCACAGTTATGATTGATCTGAAAATCACCTTATCCCCAAACGATACCAAGCGCCTGGCTCAGGCAAGCGCTCAGGCGCTGGATGCGATTCAACGGGTACTGGAAGCATCCGCTCTAAAAATTGATCGGGCAGCCAAGCTCCTGATTGCCCGGGGTTCCAAATCCGGCAGACGGTATGGAAAACACCAGGCATCTGCCCCTGGAGAAGCACCGGCCACCAATACCGGACGGTTAATTCAATCCATTACCTGGCAAACCGTGAACCAGGGGTTGGTGGTAGAAGTGGGTTCTCCGCTGGATTATGCCGCTTTACTGGAGGATGGAACTCGTCAGATGGATCCCCGCCCCTGGTTAAAGCCCGCCTATGAGCAGCATGTGGACACTATTGTCACAGACATCACCGACACTCTGAAAAAGTATCTTTAAAATTGAGGATTCCCCATGTATCTGGATGCGGTGATCATTCAACTGCGCAATCAGACGGTATCCGTTTTTAACCGTCGAATTCATGGGGCGGCTGAATTTGCCCAGATTACGCAGGCCGGAAAAACGCAATTGCCCATTCCGGCGGCCTTTGTGATTCCGCTGGTGGATATTGCGCAAGACAACCCCAATGCCATCGGGTACCAGCAGGATGTCACCGAGCAATTTGCCGTAATTCTGGCCCTGGATAACCAGAGCGATCGCACCGGCTTAATCGCATCCAACGAGGTCCATCTCAAACGCGCCGCCATCTTTCAGGCCATTCTGAACTGGTCCCCGGCCCCAGATGAATACGAACCCATTGAATATGCAGGGGGGCAATTTCTGGATATGAATCCGGCCATTTTTTACTGGCGTCTCACGTTTCAATCGGCCACCCGACTCATGGAAAATGACGGCTTCCAGGATGATTATTCAGATCTCAGGGATGTGAACGTGGGCATCGATCTGGCGGAACCCAGCTTGCCGGGTGGCGGGCCGGACGATCAGATCGATGCCTATGCCGATGTCAATAATCTGAACGATTAAGCGAGGGGAAACCCAATGTCAGCAAGAGCGTATTGCATCCCGGCCACCGGGGCTCAGATTTACCTGCCCAACGGCACCCTGATTCCGGCAGAAGGGATGGATCTGGAACTCACCCCGTATATCCGCCGCCGAATTGCGGATGGCGGCCTTTCGATTGGCAAAAAGCCCACTAAAAAAACGGTCACAGAAGAACCTTCGTAGGAGCGGAATTTGCCCATGCCTATTTCGTTTAATGAAATTTCGCCCGGCTTGCTGGTTCCCGGTGCAGTGCTGGAAATCGATAACAGCCGGGCGGTACCCGGACAAGCCAACTTTCCCCAAAAGATCCTGGTAATTGGCCAGAAACTGAGTAGCGGGTCTGCTGCTGAAGCCACCTTGCAACGCATATTTAACAGCAAGATGGCAGATGACGCGTTTGGGGTGGGCTCTATTCTGTCCCGGATGTTGAAAACCGTTCTGAAAAATACCAAAGGCATCCAGATATTTGCAATGGCCCTGGATGATTCGGCAGGGGCTGCGGCGGCCAGTGGCGCGATTACGGTGACCGGCACCGCTAGTGCGAATGGAACCATTGCTTTGTATATCAATGATCAAAAAGTGAATGTCCCGGTGCTCAGCGGGGATTCGGCCAATACTATCGCCACCGCCATTCAGAGCAAACTGGACGCGGATCCGGAATTGCCGGTCACCGCTTCAGTAGCCACCAATGTAGTCACCGTGACGGCTAAAAACAAGGGCACCCTCGGCAACCAGATGGTGGTGACCCATAGCTTTCTGGGCAAGGCGGGCAGTGAAGAATTGCCCGTCGGGGTGAGTCTGGCCATTACCGGTATGACCGGTGGGGCCACCGATCCCGATTTGGCCGATGCGATTGCCGCTCTCACCGAAGAGACGTTTGATCACATTGTTCAGCCCTTTACCGATACCACCAGCCTGACTGCCATGAAAACAGAGATGGACAGTCGCTGGAGCGCGGCCCGGATGTTGTACGGGCACAGCTATGCAGCCAAGAAAGACACTCTATCTAATCTCTCTACCTTTGCCACGGGATTAAACAACCGGAATTTGACCGTGATGGGCTTTGCAGGAAGCCTGACGCCCTCCTGGATCTGGGCGGCGGCTTATTGCGGACAATGCGCCTGGAGTCTCTCCATTGATCCGGCTCGTCCCCTTCAGACCTTGCCTCTGGTGGAGGTGATGGCCCCCAAGCCGGAAGATCGGTTTACCCTGGAAGAGCAAAATATCCTGCTCAGCCTGGGGCTGGCCACCTTTACCGTCGATGATGACGGCACCGTGCGTATCCAGCGGGCAGTGACCACGTATAAGAAAAACATGGCCAATGTCCCCGATCCCTCCTATCGGGATACGGAAACCATGGCCACATTGCAGCACCTGGCTCAAGAGGTGCGCATTCGGATCGCCCAGAAATTCCCTCGGGTCAAACTGGCTCCCAACGGCAGCCGGATCGGGTTTGGGCAAGCCCTGGTCACTCCCAACGACATGCGAGCAGAACTGGTGGCACTCTTCAGCGAATGGGAAGAGCGGGGGCTGGTGCATGATTTTGCCCAGTTTAAACAAGATCTGCGGGTGGAAATCAACGCGGATGATCCCAACCGGCTGGATGTGCTGTTGCCGCCCAACTTGGTGAACCAGTTGCGGATCACCGCCATTCAACTGCAATTCCGTTTATAACGCATAACCCAAGAGGAAACCAATCATGGGTAAACCGGTCGGTGGGATTTGCTCGGTGGCTATCGACGGGCAACGCTATGATTTGCGCGGGGATGTGGAAATCCTGGGAGATATCAGCCGGGAAGGGGTCAAAGGGCTAGATGGGGTGCATGGCTATCTGGAGCGTCCTGAAATTCCCGGCTTTAACATGACCATTTCCGATAGCGGTGGGTTGAGTATCGAGGTTCTCAAGAATTTGAAGGATTCCACGTTTAACCTAAACCTGATTAACGGGAAGCAATATATTCTGCGCAACGGGTGGACTGAAAACCAGATCAGCCTGAACCCGGAAAACGGGGAAATCAAGCTGGAATTCCGGGGCGTCAAACTGGAGGAATTGTTGTCATTATGAGCGCGATTGAAGTATCCTTGCAAGACGGGATCAAAATCGGGGAAACCATTCATAAAAAAGTGTGCCTGCGAGAGTTGACCATTGGGGAACAGTTGCAGGTTAACGCCGATTCAGAGCGAGTAGTGGCCACGCCCAGCGGCTATGCCCTGGTGCCGAGTCCTTCCTTGCTGACATTCTTGACACTTTTACGCCAGATGATGCTGGTGAATGATCCAGGCGTTTTTGTCAGTGAAGAACAGCTCAAAAAGTGCTCTTCCCGCGATTTTGATGCCCTCATCGTCGCGTCTGGAAAACTGGAAAGCGCCACGTTAGAGGCCGCCGAAGCCCGGGGGCGATCTGATGACCCAGAGACAGCATCTTGAAATCATCATTGCTTTCTTTGGGGTCAGGACCGGCTGGAGCCGGATGGACATTGAAGCCATGACGCTCAGCCGAGCGATTGTGCAGATGTATGCCATAGGCAAACAACAAGGAAAGGCCGTATGAACCGTTTTCAAACCGCTGTGGAAATCCGGGTGGTCTCTGATCTGGAGCGGCGTATGACCGGGATGGGGCGCAGTCTGGATCGGTTTTCCCGAAACGGCAAGCAAGCCCTGAATGGGTTACGAGCCAGCGCCCTGGGGTTAAGCAACGGGCTGGATCTGTTGGGGAACCGTTGGACTGCCCTGGGCAGCGTGATCAGTATCGGCGGGACGGCCCGGTATCTCATGACCCTGGAAACCCAACTCAAGCGGATTAAAGTACAAGCCGGACTTTCTGCTTTGGAGATCAACCGGTTTAAGGAAGAGCTGTTTCAGGTAGCCAACCTGCGGGATGTGGCCAAATCGCCGGAAGAATTATTGGCTGCGGTAGACACCATTATTTCCAAGACCGGGGATATTGAGCTGGCCCGGCGAAATTTACGCAATATTGGATTGGCAATGTCAGCCAGTGGCAGTAACGGGGAAGATATCGGCGCTATGGTGGCTGAGATGTCCCAGAAGCTCAATGTCAGTGATCCCAAGGACATTCAGACCATGCTGGATTTACTGGCCGCACAAGGCAAACAGGGCACCTTTGAACTAAGGGATATGGCCACTCAGGGACCTCGGGTGTTTACGGCCATGAACCGGACCGGACGACAAGGGGTGGATGCGGTTCGGGAAATGGGCGCGATCTTGCAAATTGTGCGTCGGGGAACCAGCAGTGCGGAACAAGCCTCCACGGCGTATGAGCGGATGATTGGCGGGCTGATTGAAAAACAAAAGCAGCTCAAAAAACTGGGGGTTTCCATCTGGGATCCCAACGCCCTGAAACAAGGCCGTCAACAGATGCGTTCCACCATTGCCATTTTTGAAGAATTGATCCGCAAAACCAAAGGGGATCAGGCCACCCTGTCTAAATTATTCGGAGAAGAGGCCATCCGAGGTGTCTCTTCCATGGCCACCGAATGGCAAAAGACCAAACGGTTTGATTCGCTGGAACATTTTTACAAAATCCATGCCGATGGCAAACAAATCCTCAAAGACGCGGCGGAGATGGCGGATACCACGTCATCTTCAATCGAGCGGGTGAATACCAGCGCCAAACATTACGCCGAATCCCGCTTTGCTAAGCCCTTAAAGCAAGGGGGCAATCTGCTCTCCAATTTTCTAGATAAGCCCGGCGCATCCGATATGGTCATGAACGGTCTACTGGGAATCGGCGGTCTGGCTCTGGCCAATAAGGCCATCCGAGGCGTGGGCGGATTGTTGGGCAAAGGGAAAGCAGGCAATGTGATTGGCGGTGCTTTAGGAATGACTGGCGGAGCCATGCCAGTGTATGTGGTCAATTTCCCGGGGCAAGGCACCAGCATGCCGCTGGGTGAATTCTGGAGCGGGGCTGCCGGGGAAGGAGTGGGACCTGTCTCTTATACACATCTGACGCTGCCGACGAATAGAGAG
>CABHPA010000151.1 GCA_902168245.1 Candidatus Melainabacteria bacterium | reverse complement strand
GGACTCATCAGTGAGCCAGTCGTCAAAAAATTCTTGTAAACGGGTCAGGCCGAATCCGGAGTTGCCAAACAGTTTGGCGGCAGTCGTCACAGGTGGGCCTTAAAAGATTGTCTGCATTATAGCTCAAACAAGGCGTTTTTTAAAAATACAAAAACACCGCTGATGGATACAAACGCGCAGGCACCCCATTCCAAATGCCGTACTCTATAATTTCCCTTCGCTCTGTTGCCGGGCGATTTTCAGTTTCAGGTTGCCGATTTTACGCTTGACGCTGTCCGCGTTTTTGGCGTTGGGTTCCAGCTCGATATAGGCGTAATAGTGATCCGCCGCCGGGGCGTACTCGTCCGTTTTCTCATAAAGCTGCCCCAGCAGGTAATGGGCCTGGGCATTCTTCATGTCTGCCCGCAGCGCCTTTTCCAGTTGCAGAATGGCTACCGGCAGCGCGTTCTTTTTGGTATTCTGCCGGGCTTCAGCCAGCCATTCCTGCGATTGCTCCCGCGCTTCCCTGGCCTTGGCGATTCCCAATCGGGCGGAAGCGTTTGCGGGCAATTGTTTTAATACCAGGTTAAAGGACTCCTCCGCCAGTGCGGGCAAACCCTGGGTGAGGAACAGCTCCCCGAACACCATCTGACTGCGGTTGCCCTCCCCGGTGCGCCGGGCGTTGCGAAACAATCGCTCTGCCTCCTGAAACTGGTAGCGCGCCAGCAGCATCTCGCCCTGCTCGTAGGATTGGTAGGGTTGAAAAGCGGTTTTTTGCAGCGCCGCGTCCACCATCCCCGGATCTTTCCCGACAATGGTCGAAGGGTTACGCATTTGCCTGTCCAGTCTGGCGTTGATCATGCGGGCATCAAAGTTGTTGGGCTGGTATTTCACCGCTTGTTCGGCGTATCGCTTGGCTTCGCCCTGGCTAATCAGGTCGTCGTCCCGCAATTTTTGTTTGGCTACCTGCGTTTTGGCGTAAGAAAGGGCGGAGCTGGCCTGCGGATCGTCCGGATGCTCATTCAGCCAATTCCGGTAGGTTTTTACGGCCAAGTCCGGCTGCTGGTTGGCCACCGACAGGCGAGCCACCCGATCGGTCAGCTCCCAACCGGGGTTCTCGGTGGAATCCATCACGTTCTTCAGTTGTTCCAGCGCGGAAGCGGTATCGCCCCGCTGCTCGTAATAATCGGCCAGGCGCAACCGGGCGTTTTCCAGTTCCGGCTTGAGGGAGACCGCTTTTAAATAATGCTCCACAGCGGCGGCCCCGTTGCCCTGCTTCTCATAAATCAGGGCCATCTGGTAATGGGCCGGGGCATTTGCCGGGTCCAGCCAGATAGTGGCTTGCAGGTTATCCAGCGCCGCATCCAGTTCATTGCGGGACGCCTGGGCCACCGCCAGGTAATAATGCGCGGACGCGTTGGCGGAATTTCGTTTAATGGCCTGTTGCAGGTACGGCAACGCCTCGTTGTCGCGATCTTGCCGAACCAGCCATTCGCCTTTTTTGGCCAGCGCATAATCGTAGTTAGGCCACAGTTGCAGCGCCCGATCCAGATGCTCCCCGGCATCACCCATGCGGCCCTGCTCCATATACACGGAAGCCAGGTTGACATGCGCTTCCACGTAGCCGGGCTGGTAGCGCAGGGCGCTCAAAAAGTCCTGAATCGCCTCACTTTGCAAGGCTTCCGTCTGGTCGCGCAGGTTCTGGTTGGAGGAGGTGGTTTTAAAGTAGCTAACTTTCCCCAGTCCGTTCCAGGCGCCGGGGCTTTTGGGATTCTGGCGCAAGATTTGCCTGTAAAGGGCTTCGGCGGCCTTCAGCTTGTAATCAGCGACATAGCGATCGGCCTGGAGGATGCCGCGTTGACGGGGATGGTAGGGCGTGGCGGAAAAAGTCGCTTCCTCGTCTGCTTGTTCATCCACGCGGGTGGAACCTTGCAAGGGTGTCCGGGCGTCCGTGACGAGCGCCATGCTCAGGGCAATGCCCAATAACGCCATGCAAAGCCAGCCATGCCATTTCCTGGCAAGGGCTTCATCCGGATTCGACTGGTTGGGCTTTCGGGTTGGGCCGGACGCTCGCATTCACTACCCCGCTGCGCGTTGCTTGGCTGTGCCTGTTCTGATTCTGACCGTTGCCCGTTGGTTCCACTTCCTCCAAATCCCTGAATCTGAGCGCAAAGGGGGTAAAGCTTCCAAACCCGAAGCCAACAAACTACTACAAGTATCGCTATATTGTTACGTTTTATTACTTCCTGATTTGAAGCGTTACGCAAGGCTTTTGTTGGCTCACGGCATTGTGGAGTAAACAAATAGATGATTATGCAGTTTTGGAAGTAAGCAAACCCAGGCATGAACAAACGTTTGGCAGGATCGTCCCAAACAGTGCCCAACGCAGGATGTAGGCAATTTGATAAGATAAATAAAACAAAATCACCGTACTGTAGAGAGTGAGGTTTCACTATGAAATTTCTGACGAAGGTTCTGAATTTCTCCGCGGAACGCTACTTGAAGTCAGCGGGTGATTTGTTCATCTACGAAGGCGACTACGAGGCCGCGCTGGAGCTGGTCGAAAAAACCCTGGAAATCGAACCCAAGGATGTGCGGGCGCTGGTGCTGCGGGGAGACATCCTCTATTGCCTCAGCCGCGACCAAGAGGCGCTGGACACCTTCCGCAAAACGCTGGCGATTGATCCCGATTGCGTGGAGGCGCTGATCTCCTGCGCCGGGGTATTGGATGTACTGGGCAAGTACCGGGAATCGCTGGAATGCTGCGTTCGGGCCTTTCGGCAAATCAAGCCTTACCAGGGCTATCTGCTGCCAAGCCTCTATGATCAGAACATCGTGCTGCTGCTCCGCCTGAAAAAATACCGCCAGGCCCGGTTCCTGCTTAAAACGGCGGAAACCCGGCTGCCGAAGGAAGAGTATCAGTACCTGCTGGGCAGTTACAGCCATATCCTGGATCGGCTGTCCCGTAACCGGCACAAAGCCAGGGCCAAGGCTCGGCAATTGAAGATTGAAATCCTGTCCTCAGAGCAAATTGGGGCCGAACAGGAAGCAAGTTTATAGCTTTATCTCCACTGGACACACCTTGTACCACTAGGGATCCCTCTAGTGGTTTTTCTTTTGGGAAACGCCGCATCATAGATACACAATGCAACCCGTAGGGCACTTTGGTCTGATAAACCTGGGCATGTTTCCTCTTTTGAAACCAGTTTTATATATTCGCTATGTAAAATTGTTTAACTTTTGATCAACAGGACGCAATTTCGCCCAATTAATTGTTTTTATTATATTAAGAGAGGAACACCAAAACGAGTTAGCAATTTACATAAGGTACGCGTTATCTGATTTTGAGACCCCTATCAGGGAGTTCAAAAACAGACAAAAGCATTTTTACAAATTTCAACCCAGCCTATGTCCAACCCTGTAGCAGCAATGTTACAGGTTTTTATTTTCTTCTGTTTTAAACCGTCTGATATCCATAATTTTATAAAAAATAAAGTGCCAATTTTCAAACGCAAACGCTGTTGAACACACTTTAAGGATGAGCTATCATTCGGAGAAAATAATCTTTTAGGCGTTACGTAGGAAAGGCTGAATTTATAGCAATGGTTAAAGATGGAATACATGAGTTGGGATTGTTGAAATGAAGCGCGCCTTTTTGTTGGCTTTATTGCTGAGTTTATCTTACTCCTTTGCGGAAGGGCAGGAAGGCTCAAGCAAGGTTGACTCATCGGCAATGGCTGCTTGGTGTACCCAAAAAGGAGGGGCTGTTATTGAGAAAAATGGCGCTCCTGCTTGTGACCTCCCTTGGCTTGAGAAAGATAACAATGGCAAAATCACCTTAGGGAAGGTACCTGAAAACTACATTATCCAGACTGGGCATCTTTACTATGAGAATGGACTAGTCTGTAAAGGGTGTAAATTGATCGTGGCTAAAGATATGACGTTAGCGATTGTAATAGATAAAGAGGGATATCAGTGGCCAACAGTTGGGCTGAAAGCCATTGACGAGCATCCATACATGAGAAGGTATGCACAGGCAGCGGCAGTTAGCGCACAGCAATACGGGCAGCAAATGCAGCAAAACGCACAACGCCAAATGGAGATGTTCCAACAAAATCGGCCTTTAAATACCAACTGTACAACAACACCGTCGGGATACGGCTGGAGTAATACCAACTGCAACACCCACTAACCCACCCTATTAGAGGAAGAGAGAATGCCTGGATTGGGCGATTTATTACCAAAGCCACCTAAAGGCGATATGTCACCTCTACAGAAGTTAATGGAAAGCAATCAGCTTAACGACCTTCAGGAACGAGTAGAAGCGCTTGAGCGGGCCAATCGGCCACAGGTGAAAGAGCTTTTCAGTAACCAGCCCATTAAAACACCGACCCCATATAAACCTAAAGCCAAAAGTATGTGGGATGAACCATGCTCTATCAAAGGCGTAGTCCTCATCGTGCTTACTGGGATTACGTTACCACTTTTGACGCTTATCCTGATGAGATTGGTTGACCAACCGACTCCTTGACGATTCCCCGCCTCAACTTTTAAGACGTTATCTAAAAAGATACTACTTCTGCTCAAAATACCATTACATTATGGCCCAACTGGCTGCATGGCCAAACGCAATTTGGCGGTCAGGCGAATGGGCGCGGATGGGTCGGTAATCCGCTCGCCGGAACTGTTTACTTGATCGTTGCCCGCCTCGTTTTCCAGGCGGATGCCGCTGATTTCCAGCAATTCTTTCTGCCCGTCCATGGCCTTCAGAAAATTCTGGATACTGTCGTAAGTCCCACGAATCGCCAGATCGTACCCGAAAGTACTCATAATCGGCGGAGGCAAAGCAGATTGCTTTTTATCGCTGTCAGCGTCGGCGGCAGACGACTGGGCGGTGCCGGTGGCGGCGGCATCCTTACCTTTATCGGCAGTCGGCGCGGGCGAGGGAATCACCGGATCCGCATCGGCAGGGGTCAGGCTGATGAAGCGGTTCCCGGCCTCGGTGGCCAGGCTCACTACGCCGTCCAGCATTTCCTTGATGGTCTGCTCCTTGTTATCGGCGGTGTAGGTGCGAATATCAATTCCCGGCGGAATATCCGTGTTTTTTTCCAGCAGGGTGATCTGGGCGGTCAGGGTTTCCTTTTGGACGGCCAAATCCTTGATTTGCTGGTTCATGTCGTTCACCTGGGTGTTGCTGGCGTTAAAGGCATCCAATTGCGGAAGGCCCAGCCCCACTACAATAGCGATACCTCCGGCAATCAGGCCATAGCCAACCATCATTTTTTCGCTTTTTTTCAATGCCATGGCTTATGCTCCCGCCTTGTCCGGCGCTTTCAGCGCAGATCCCGGCCCTGTCTGCGATGACGGAGCCGTACCGGCGCCTGCATTGGGCAACACGGACTTATCCAGGTTCACGCCGCCGCTAATCTTGAAATCGTAAATCAGGCTGCTGCCCAACTTGCCTTCCTTAATCGCGTCAATCAGGATGGCCTTGGTATAGGGGGCCGAATCGAAGCTCTTGGCGAAATTAATCACCGATTTATGATTCAGCGCCTTGCCGTCCATTTCCATTTCATCATCCACAATCAGGTTCTGGATCCAGAGCTGGGTGGGGGTTTTATGTTTTAAATCCTCGGTCAGGGCCACGTACACGTGGTTGCGAATTTTGGCCTTTTGCACCATATCCAGCAGGCTCTGATCCAGTTCGGCCTTTTTCTTCAGCTCGGCCTGACGGCTTTGCAGACCGGCCACTTCCACCTTGGCGCCATCCACCTTGCTGGTCAAATCCGGAATCTGGGCGGAAGACATGGCGGCCATGGCGTACAGTACGCCGGTCGCCAAACCTCCCAATACCAGGGCCGCCACCCCGGCGGGAATCAGCCACTCCGGCCCGGAATCCCCGGCGGCCATTTCCGCCGCCTCAGAGGAAGCGCTGGCGGTGGTGGACTTAAGGCCTTCCGTAATGTCCAGCTCAAAGGGAAAAGGAACCACAGAGGTCATGGCGCACCCGACGGAAGCCAGCGCCATGGGTTGAGCCATGGCGATTGCGCCGCCCATGGGGGCGGTGCGCACCGGGCAGCCCAACACGGAAGAAAGGGCGTTTTCCATGGCGGCATGCATGTTATGGGTCAGCCACAGCACCGGCTGTTCGTTTTTTACCGTGCGGCGAATCTCTTCCAGCATATCTTCCACCACCAGGGATTGCGGCGTGGCGTTGGCAAACTCGCTGGTTTTCATGGAAAGTTCGCGGAGCTCCAGCAACTGATCGCAGCGCCACAGGGAAAACCGCACCCGGGAAGGCTCCACGAAAATCATGCCCCAGCAGGTTTCCGTGCCGATTTGCTGAACCAGGCTGTCCAGTACGCCCGTACCAGCCATGCCACGCAGGATGTTCAGCGGCTCCAGGCCAATGGTGGCCACTTTCAGCCTTAATTCCTTGAGGATTTTGAAATAAATCTGCAACACATCGCTGCGCACCGCGCCCAGCACCAGTTGCAACAGGTTGGCGGGCAAATTCGGGTTCTGGCAGACAATAAAATCAACCGAGGCTTCGGTGTTATCAAACGCCTTGTAGCGTTCCGCCTCACTGGAAAGGGAGACATACAGCGCGCTGGGATCCATTTTGGGCATTTCCACCATGCGCAGCAAGGTGCCGGGCAGCGACAAATGCACCATGGTCGGCCTCGGCCTGGCCTGGCGAACCAGTTGAGAGATCAGTTCCTTCAACACGTTCGCATCCTGTACCATGTCCCGCTCGTCATCAAACAGACCCGCCGGAACGGGTATCGAAAAGAACTGCTCAACGGCCAGGGTTTTCGGGGAGAATACCGCCAGCTCGATTTCATGGTGCGAGATGGACAGACCGGCGTAAACCGGCTTCTTCTGTTTAGGGTTTACTGTCATGGGACGAATGCCACACTCTAAAGCTCTCACTCAGATTCATCCAATATAGCATACCTCGCGTTTCAGGGGTAAAAATGAACCGCCCCTACTCCATCAGGAGGAGGGTAAGCCCTGACGCAACGCGACAACGCCCCGTTTTGAAAGCCTAACGCTCGCTTAAAAACCCGATAACCCCATAGGCCGCGCTTTTTTGCAGGTGTTTTGGCGCGTTTTTCAGCAGGTTGAAACATTCGTTGATTAGCGGGTCGTCCGCTTCCGGCTGCTGGCGGTTGGAAATGAACATGTAATCGGGACGCTCGTTGAAGAACCATTCCATCGGCTTCTTGTAAAGCTTGGAAAGCATGTACAGCTCGACCGCGTCCAGCTTGCGATGCCCGGACTCAAAAGAGGACACGGCGGAGGTGGGAATCTGCAGGTAGCGGGCCACCACTTCCTGCTTCAGCTTGGCCTCCTGGCGGGCCTGTTTCAGGCGAAAACAAATCTGGTTGCGATCGTTTATCATTAGGTATTGAAGCCTCCTGCAGATTTCTTTCGGCGGGATGGGCCATAACTTTAATTTCCTGCCAAATCAAAGGCCCCATGAGCAAACCCGGAAACCCAAAATCCGCATTGCGCCAACATGCCTTGCAAGTTCGCGCCCAGCTCCCCATGGAAAGCATTAGTGCGGCCATTTGCGGGCATTTTCAAAATTGGTCGGTCTTTCAGGCTGCCCGGCAGGTGCTGTTTTACCATCCGTTCCGAAACGAGGTGGATTTGCGACCCCTGGCAATTGATTTTCCGGATAAACACTGGTACTTGCCGGTGGTGGAAGCGGCCGACCATCTCGCGTTTTACCGGTATGATCCCGCCCATCCCATGAAATCCGGAAAATACGGTATTTGGGAGCCGCACGGAAATGCTCCCCCCTTGGAAACGCTTGCCTCGGACGACCTGCTGATTGCCCCCGGCCTGCTGTTCGATCGTTTGGGCTACCGGCTGGGCTACGGCAAGGGATATTTCGACAAATACCTGCACCGCCTGAAAGCCCAGGGCGCGCTTTGCCGCCTGGCCGGGGTCGCTCCGGACGCCCTGTTGATCGATTGCCTGCCTTCGGACGAGTGGGATATTCCCATGGAGTTCGTGCTGAGCGAAACCGGCCTGATGCGCGCCCAACAGAAGCCTTTCCAGTAACCAGCGGGCTTTTGGGGCGTATTTGTTTTACGGCATTGACCAAGGCTTACCCTTTGGGTATAACTATGGAACCTCATCACACTGATGGGCGCTTAGCTCAGTTGGTAGAGCGCCTCCCTTACAAGGAGGATGTCGGCGGTTCGAGCCCGTCAGCGCCCACCATTTTAAACAAGGTGAAACCCTTATATAAAGAATGCTTTCCAGGTTCTAAGCCGGAAAGCTTTTTTGTTGAGAAGGCTGAGAAAGCTCAAACTCAAAAACAGAAAACCCTCTCAACTTCAACAAAAGTTCAACATGTTGGAGTTTTGCTCTCGGTCAAGGATGCTGCCAGTCGAATTGGTGTTTCCTCAATGACCATTACTCGCTGGTGTGAAGCCGGTAAGCTTCCAGCCGTTTCAAAGCCCTATGGAAAAAAGACAACCTGGCTCATCAATCCCCAAGCTTTGGAATTATTCCACTTGGCAGAATGTGCAAATAAAGATAAACCAGAAAAGACCAGACCATCAAAGCCTTGGCAAGATTATAAGGATGCCTGGATAGCCGCCATGTCCAAAGGAGTGTTAGGCGGCAAAGTCTACAGTAAGCGGACTATTGATGATTATGCTCATTATGTTGGTGTTTATGCCGATAAACACAAGGCTTTAACTGCTGAGAAGCTGCAAATTGAACTCATGACGGTTCCAGCATCCATGTTTGCCAAACGAGAGAAGCTTTACAAGGCTATTTTATGCTTTTCAAAGTTCCTCATCCACTCAGATGTGTTACCCAAAGCGTTTGTTGAAGAAATAAAGCCCTTATATCCAAAGCGCCACCTTCCACCCAAACGAGCCACCGTAAAAGAGGTAGATATTCCGGCATTTTTGAAGGTTTGTGAAACCTCTCAGGAACGGTTGATTGCTATTTTACTCTTGAACACTGGCCTCCGGGCATCTGAAGCCTGTGCGCTCCGTTGGGGTGATATCGATATGGAAAGCGGCTGGCTTGTCGTCAGGCTTGGAAAAGGCAACAAAACCCGAAAGGTCGGCATTTCCTCCCGCCTACTGGAAGCCCTGGAAGAACACAAAACCAAAGTGCCGAGTGGTGAGCATCAGCCCATCCTCTTAAATCGCAAGGGTAAACCTATGGATAGAAGCGGCCTGTACCAGCGATTGCAGCGGCTGGGAGAACTGGCTGGTGTCACCGTGTCGCCTCATGCCCTCCGCAGGGCTTTCGTTACTATCAACGCTAACAAAGGCCGACCGCTGGTTATCCTGCAACGTTCTTGTGGGCATTCGGATATCAAAACAACCATGAGCTACTGCTTGACGGCTGAACAGGAGGTTATAGAAGCAATGAAGGGGTGGGATTGATAGTAAGAAAGCCCAATAGTCTCCTATCGGGCTTCTATGGGTGTTTTTAATCTTTAAGCAGGTGTCTTCTCTTTGAAGTTGACTTCTAAATCCTTCCCCAAAGCTTCCGCCACTCTGAGTAAAGTGCCTAGTTTAGTTCCTTCATAGTCAAAGGATTCAATCCGAGAAATTACGGATTGAGCCGTTCCAATGCGGCAGGCTAACTCTTTTTGGGTCAAACCTGCTTCATTTCGAGCTTTAATGATCTGTACTGCAATATCAGCAAAAGGCTTTGTCCGCTGATATTCAGCAAGAAATTCTGGATTTTGCATTAATTCCATTTGAAATTTGTCAAAATCACTCAGTTTTTTGGGCATGCTGTTCCGCCTCCTTTCCAGTTACTTCCTTTTGCCTTATGTAGTCTACTTTTCTATCCTTTGCAATTTTGATTTCTCGCTTGGGTGTTTTCTGCGTTTTCTTTGTGAACCCATGGAGAAGAACAAAGCTGTTTCCTACATAGTGGAAGTAAAAGATGCGTTGGATGTTGTTCGCTAACTGGACACGTAATTCAAATAGATTTGTTTCACATTCAATTGCTCTAGCATGTGGCATTTTCAGGTCAATGCCGCATTCTCTAAGCAGATTAATAGTCCAAATGACTTTAACTTGATCTTTGGTCGGCAGATTCTTTATGAACTCATTAACGGGCTCATAACCTTGCTGGGATTTATAGAAGCCGACATTCCAATTTACTTGCATGATTACATATTATCGCATTTTTGCGATATTTCAATCCTACTTTTAACTTATGTAAAGTTTTTCCCAAAGAGGTAGTTACCATTCAGTAACTGACTTCCTGAACTTTGAGGACTCAGTAACATTGCTGCGTCCTCGCTGTGAAATCTTTACTAACATCAGCCACCCGGCAATGCCATGGCCGAAAGTCCTTTAGAGCACAACTGATCCGCTGCAAGCTGGAGCATGTCGGCGATATTACCGGATAATGCCGGAATAACTGGTTTGCTTTCCTTTTCTTCCAGCTCCTCAAACCGATCAAGCAAATGCTCTTTGACTTCTGAGGCTCTTTTGCCGGTGAAATCCATAACAAGACGGCGATAACCTTTTTTGGTCATCATGTACATTGCTTGTTGGCGGTTGAAAGAATCGGTGTACGAGGTCGGCTGAAAATTTAGCCGACTGAAATCCTCATCAACTTCCAGATTCTTGATCGCTTGCAAAACATTTTTATGTTCCCGCTCAAACAACCTGGCAATTTCCAAACTTGAAACCCAGACTTTCCCATCCCGAATTTCAAATAAAACGTTCCCCCGTGCTCTGGTTGGCTTTGTGCTTTTTAGAATAAACTGGAATAGTTGATGAGATTAGTGAGGCTGCTCAGTAAATATGTTAGATATCCAAGGTAGGCCGTCGGTTTGGGATGCTTTTCTGGCGCCGCAGGGAGGAGAGGATAACAAAGAACCTTTTAAAGATTGGTGGGGTCGGAATAGTCGTAACTTAGACTATCTGCATCCTCAAATTGCAGAACAGTGGATATATAGGCATTGGGGCATGACTCACTATGCGTTCTTATCCTTGGATAATTTGCAGTGGAGAAAGGAATCATGGCCCACAGGCCGCATCCTGCAAGAGTTAATTAAAAAGAATGAAGCATTACTTCCAAATGAATTCGAGGCAGAGAGCTTTCAATTTCAGCCCTGGGAGCCCCAACTTTCTATATATTCAAAAGGGACATGGGATTATCCCATTTTGGTACTGGAGTCTGAAACAGGCTTTGCTTTTGGGCAACAACTTATTCCAGATGTTTATTATTGGCTTATAGAAGGACATAGGAGGTTTCGTTGTTTGAATCTTGTAGTGCAGCAGGGAATCGCCTGTGCTGATGAACATGAAGTTTTTGTTATTAGCTATAAGGTTTAAAGGGCTTATAGGTAAAGGATATGGGTAAAAAAACTGTTGAAGTTTCTCCTGAAAATAGCCTCTCAATTTTGGATGAAATGTTGATTAAACTGCAAAAAACGGTTTTTTTCTGTCGCTCGGCAATTGGAGTTTATGAATCATTAGCAGAACAGTTTAAAACGCTTAAAACATATAGTAGGGCATTTGGCTTACTCCAAAGACAGGCTCAAATTTCTCTGGCTCTGGATATCTTTAATATTTTCGATAAATCTAAGCATGATGAAATTGTTTCGATTCCCCATGTTATATCCTTTATTTCAAAAAATAATATAGAGCTTAAACATGAAGCTCCTTGGCTAAAAGGGTTAAAAAGCTTGGGCGTTGACACTTCTAAGATTAAAAAAGGGAATGGTTTAGAACAGCTTTCTTTGATTAGGCCGAACTTTATTAAGGATGATGCTCTTCAGCTAGTAGAAAATCTTAGAAACTCTTTTATCGCCCACCAAAGTTTATTTGCGGTGGTGGATGGACATAGAGGTGTCGTTCCAACCTTTATAGAAATTGAGCGCCTTTTAAATTGGGCTGAAGCATTTATTCAAGTTGTTTATGACGGTTTTTTTCTGGAAAGTCATGCTATTGCAGACACTAAAGAGCATGCAAAATTCCATATTGAAAATCTTGAATTAATGCTCCAAGACTTAGTAAGAGCAAATTCTATTACGGAAAAGTAACGGCTGGCTCTTTAAACCGGGTCAGGTGCGGAATAAACACCAAGGGGATTTCCACCTGTACCCCGTCCCGCTGCTTGGCAATGGTCAGGCAGGCGTTCCCGGTTGGCTTCCGGTTCTCATCCCGCTCAATATGAGTGAACAAAACAAGATCGCTGTCCATCTCAATGCTGCCAGAGTCCCGCAAGTCTGAAAGCTGGGGCTTGGTTTTTTCCTGCCGGGCTTCAATGGCTCGGTTCATCTGGGCCAGTTGCAGAATGGGAACCTGGATCGTCTTTGCCAATGACTTCAAGCGGCTGGTAATCTGCTGGATTTCATAGGCTCGGTTCTGCTGCTTGGCTTTTGGATCTGATGCAATCAGCCCAATGTGGTCAACCACAATCAAGCCCAAGTCTGGCCGGGCCTTTTTCGCCTTCAGAATCTGGGACTGAATAGCGGCCAAGGTTTGCCCAGCGGCATCCCGCAAGATGAAATCCTTCATGTAAGGCTGTAAGTCCTTTCCTGATTGCTTTACAAGACTCAGATTCATGTCCGTTCCTGCCATGGCCTTAAGTACCCGCTTTACCAACTCCGAAGCCATCATTTCCAGGCTGATATAAAGCACCGGCTTCCGTTCGTTCATCACCACATGGCTAGCCACGTTTAGGGCAAAAGCAGACTTACCGCCACCGGGACGGGCGGAAACGGTAATCAGTTGGAACGGCTGAAAGCCGTGGGTGGACTTGTCCAATATAGGGAAGCCGGTAGACAAGCCAGTTACCCCATTAGGGGAGGTGATTTCCTGCTCAAGGCTGGCAAGGGCTGCATCCAATGGGTTTTCTTGCGCTTCATCCACATCAGGGTAAGCATCCGAAAGCAGGAATAACAGGTTTTCCGCCTCTTCTTGGTAGGCTTTGTTAGCCCTGTCATGGGCGGATTCCTGAATATCATGGCAAGCCGTGATGAGTTCCCGCCGTCTAGCAAGGTCAATCAGTTGCTTTGCCCAATAACGGAAGCTGGTTGGATCAATCACTTGGACTTCCGCGCCTTTTATCAATAGATCCCAGACATAAGAGCCGCCACCGGCAATATCGAGGGTGTCTGCTATCTTGAGCGCATCTGTTAGGGCTAGGGGTTCAATGGGTGCGCCTTGCTCAAAGCAGGTCAGCATTGCCCTAAAGATTTCCACATGGGCGGAACGGTAGAAATGCTCCGGCTGAAGCACACCAACAGCATGGGTTATCAGGTCAGGCTGTTGGAGAATGCCGGACAGGATGCCTTGTTCAACATCGGTGCTGTTTGGAGGGATCAGGTTTTCAACTTGGCATAACCCCGGATCGCTCATTACTTGGTCAATATTCATGCTGGAACCTCCGTGATGCCTTGCAGGTGTGCTACTGGATAGTAATTGCCTCGGCGGTCTGTCAGGCCATTTGGGGAGTCTGAACGGATTTCCAGATCTTCGATATTGAAAACCTGTTCGGTCACAATATGCCGGATGAATGGAAATTCGGTTAACGCCTTGGTTTTTTGTGCCAAGGATTCCCTGCTGGCAGGATCAGGAAGAAACGTTTTTGCTGTGTTGGGTGTCCAAGCATCTAGCTTGTTTTTAAACGTGCTTTTAGACCACTGAGGGGTGGGCTTGTTTTTTTCGGTCGCAAGGTCGCAAGTGTCCCGCCACATCCGTAAGATTTCCGGTTTAGGGATATCAGGGCGGGATTGCTCCAACTCTTGCAACTGAACGGATAAATAACCGGCTACCCATTGCGGGTTAGAGAAGTTGGGATGGTTCAGGGAAACCAAGTAGTCTTTCCCTGCTTGGGCAAGCTTGCGGTTTTCTGCACTAATTTCTAAACCGTCTAACACACTCACACACTCGGATGTTTTTTCATCAGGTTTCAGTGTGAGGGAATCAGGAATCAGTAAGAGGGAATCAGCCGGAGTAGTACTGTGCAACTCTGGTGCAAGTTCCGTACTACTCTGGTACAACTCCGGTACTTGTACCGTACTACTCTGGATTTTTCCCGATAATGGTGGAATCCGGCTCCCCATCTCCTTTTCGTTCTTGTGGGGATTCTGGTGCTTGTGGAAGTTGGTCACTTCAATATAGGCGTTGCCATCCACCTGATAACGAACGATAAAGTTTTCAGGCTCGGTTGCCAGTTCATCCAACAGGGCATCAATATCAACCGGCTCATAAGGAAACAAAGCCGCTTTGATCCGCAAGGGCCGATCTTCCAAACGGCCTTTGCAATCTGCCAAGCACCACAGGCCAATGAAAAGCAACCGGGCATAAGGGCTTTTCTGGGCCAAGTGTTCGTTTAAGTAGAATTGAGGTTTGATATTGCGCGAACGTGCCACGGTTACACCACCTTTCTGTTCAAAAATCTGATATAAGAGGCTCCCAGCAGGGTAAACAGTTCGGTGTTCCCGATAGAGGAGCCAAGCTGCTTGAAGAATGACCGCCCTTGTTCTTTGGGAAGCATTGACCACAAGGGATTGAATGCTTCATCAAGGGCGGAATCAGGAATCAAGGCCCGGAGGCCGGGAGGGGAATCCCCCTCCCGTTTTTTGGTGCTACAATGAATTTGAACTTTGATTTCCTTGATGTCGTAGGTGTTGCAAGCGCCTACGGCATTTTTAGCTTTTGGGGGCATGGTTTTTGCTGCCTTTCTTGGGTCTACCGGGTTTGTGAACATTGACCGCCTCGGCCTGCTTGACCAGATCCGCAAGATTGATGCCTTGCAGGTCGTTCAAGTCGTGTCCCAGAGGGATATAAAAGCGGGTTGTGAACTCGATAAAAGCCTGAGAATGCTTTGCCATGGTGTTGTTCTCCTTTTATTGAACGGTTGGTAATGGGTTAGTAACGGTTTTAGTGTGTTCTTGTGGTTGCTTGAGCTGGCTTACTGCTTTCAGAACGCCTTCCCGCCGTAGCGTTTCCGCCCTAACGAAAAAGCGTTGTCCGTCATCCCGCAAGTAAGGCTTTACCTCTGCCCGCCTGCACCAGCCCAGCAGGTGTACATGGACTTCAGCGCCTACTGTTTCAACAAAGGTGAGAATGAAGCCGTCTGCCAAGGTGGTGAAGCGGTTGGCTTTACTGAACTTGAATTTGAGCGCATCGCCTTTAGTAGCCTTGCAATCCAGTTTTAAACCACCTGCCTCTACATCATGGCCGCTGTCTCCATTAAGCCCTTTTATAAAGTCGCTCATGGCTTGTTCTGCTGGGATGCCCAGATAACGCTGGGCGGCAAGTTCACCGAGTAGCCCGGTAAAATCAGCCTCGGAATTCCACCTCGTTGTGGTTTTCCAATCCTTTTTACGGAGTTCGGAAACCTGCCGGACGATTTCGGCTGCCTCGCGGGGAAACCGGATAATCGGTTTGTACTCACTTTCAAAAATGCCGGTGGATTCAAAAGCCAGTTTGAAAGCGTTTTCGCCTTCCTTTGTAAGCCCACGCTGGCCGGGCTGGTTGGTGGTTAACATGGGGTTTGTTCTCCTTTATATAGGTGTTACGGGGTTTCAGGGTAAGAGCCTTAGGCCAATCCAGCACAGAGAGAGCTACCTGGATTGGATAAAGTTCTGTCTCCAGCCCGGCATCAAAGAAATGCTGGGTACCTCTTTTTCCTTGCTGGGTCATCCAGTTCGGCGAGCAGGCGATTCGGTTGTCAAAGAACACAATTAAAAATCCCGTCAGCCAATCACTAACGGGATGCAAAGGTCATTTATATAAGTCTTTCGCCTTGAGCATCCGGGCCGCGTTGGCTGATGCTAGGCATTATGGGCTTGAGAGCGTCTACCACGCAGTAAGACACTCGTACCCGAAATTGGTAGACGCTCGTCTACTTTCCTTTTCTAGTCTGGAATATTAACCACTTCATAACGGGAATCACCTGAATTGAGTTGAATTTTGCAGTCCTTTAAACGTGCGTTTACGTCTTCTTTCCACTTATGCCATGCTTTTCGGTCAATTTTAAATTGATTTTTAATTTCATTAAGAGTTGGTCGATTTTGCCAGATGTAATTAAATCGATCCCGTTGATCAATTGTTGTTAAACCAATTAGGTCGTAAGGGCAATTTTGTTCTGCTGGTTGTCCTGGTGTTTTTGAGGCTTCTCCTAGCTCTTGCCGGAATTTTTCGCGCAATAAATCATCAAGCACCTCCTGCTTGATAGCGGCTTCTCTTGCGCGGGCTACTGCTTCCTCCCGCTCTTCTGGCGTCAATTCCCTACCGTGGAAAAGGGTTTCAACCCCAGCGAGGAGAGTTTTGCCAAACTGCACAGGATTCAGGGATTGGCTTGAATTGGCTACTTGTGGAGTGGGTAAGGTAGCGGTACTTGCTTGAGATAGCGTTTGCATCCATTCAGGTGGTTGGCGCACAATGTTAATCCATAAGGCTTTTAAGCAAGCATCTTTGGGCGGTGTAATCCTTCTTCCCGTTGAAACCAACAGAAAAGGCAACTCCTCAGGGATGATCACAGACAGGCTGAGCCGTGTTTCGTTGCTGGAAAAAAGTTCCAGTCTATCAAGGGTCTTTAGCACCCATTCCTCAATAAGGCTGCGGTGATATTTCCATTTGGGGTGGGTTTGGAACTCCTTACTAGCCCATGCCACTTCGTCTTTATAAACCCGATCTCTCTGTTGAATGATGAATTCTCTTTCCGCTTCATCAGTTGGCAATGCCGGTAATTCGCCATGGGTTCGCTCATAAATGCCGAGCATTACCTTATAATAGCCACCATTTAACAGCTCTTGATAGGGTTCTGAGGCATATTTCAAAGGCTGATTACCTGAAGCCTCTATAGTCGCGTTAATTTCCTTCATTGGCAATTCATTTAGCCATTGGGGAGGATCTGCTAACAATCTGTTAAACAATGCAGCATAAAGCCACCACCGGGGAGGATTGCCATAGATAACCCACTGATGAGTAGCATCGGGGATGCAAATATTCTGGAAAGTAATTTCATCGCTTTGGCTGTTCGATGCAATTGCCTTGCCGATTCGGTCAATTTTCTCGTTGACCCAAGCTTGGATCGCTGGTCCATAACTGTTATCGTCATCTCCTGGATAAAGGTTCCATGAGCGCATTCGCTTTAGATGAATTCCTTGATCTCTTTCTCGCTGGATTAAAGATAGACGTTCTGTCTGCGATAATCCAAGGAAAGGGCATTGTGCGTGCTCTTCTAGATCATCCGATTCAGGCCAAGGGTAATAGACCGTGAACATTTCTAAAGCAGCAAAAAGCCAATCGGTCTGTGGCCTCACTTTAAGCTGGTGGAAGGGCATTTTTGCAAGAATTAAGGCGTTCGAGCAGGACTCATTTTGCTCCCGCTCCTTTTGTTTGATGCGAGCTACCTTCTCCTGCCTTGCTTTGGCAAAGCTTTTATTGGGGATGCTATAAAAATCGTAGTAGAAGAAATCCTTAGTTAAGAAAAATGCTATCACCTTTTCAAGCACCGGCCTTTCAAGACGCAGCATAGGAATAATGCCCTTCAAGTCTGGATTTGTCCGCTTATCCATATTAAGGTCTAGTCGGAGACTATCGGACTGGTGATAATGCTCTATCTGGAATTTGACATGCTCAACGGCATCGTGGAACTGCGCGGCTTGTTCCGATGATAATCCCCGGTCTTCTGCCCGGTGAATTTGCTCATGGATAGAATTGATAGCGGTAAAAAACTGCTTGGACTGCTCATCTATCGTCTCCACTGCCCTAAAGAGCTGCTTCTGATGTTCAGGCTCATCCCGCCACCATAGCTCCAGGAAGGCTTGCTGGACATCTAGTGTGTGTTCCCACTGAATTAGGGGGATTAATGACTTTAGGGTTGCATCCATTTCAGCCGTCCTTTTGGCTTTGTTCACTCCTAAATGACCAGGAGTTCTCAGTTGTGAAAAGAAAGCGGGTTCATTCTGGAGCCAACTGGCAAAGAGGTTGGCGTAATAGTAGCAATCTAGGGAGAATTGACCATGAGGCCATAAGTCTAATGGGGAATCTAGAGGCCAATCCCAGCAAGGCAATTCAAGAAGATCATTCAGAGTTTCTTTGCAATCAGGTTTCTGCAAAGCCTGCTCAATAGCGCGAGTGCTTTCTTCTACCCAAATAGCTACAGGAATAGGAGACTTTGTTTCGCTGTAACTGTAACTTTCCAACGCTCTTGGCAATAATTCCATATATTTTGTAAAGCTTTTAGCTGTTTGCGGACTAAGTAGGGCATTATCCAAGCTTTCTAGTTCCGGCTCTCCAACTCGAAAATCCTTGGTTGGAATTCCTGCCAATTGGTTCCAGGCTCTAAAATTGGCTAGGCTTTTGCCTTCTATTCCCAACCCTTTATATTTTTCATCCAAAATCTGTTCTTGTCGGATGATTTCTGAGCCTAAATAGATAAAATGCAGGGATTTCCAATCACACGATTCAACATAAAGCTGAAAAACGGCAAACAGCCAATCGTACTTGCTGTAGTTGCGAAGCTCTGAAATGGGTTTGTCTGCTAAAAACTCTTCTGGCGTACTAGGTGCCATCTCTTTGACCTTTGCGATTGTGGGGATTCTAATTGTTTACCGGGTACAACTTGTGCATGGGGCATGCCAAAATCTGAGGTTATCTGAGGTAGGCGGACTGGTTACGCCCTTGCTAACTCCATTGCAGCGTACTTGCCCATGATTTCAAAGGACTTGTCGCTGTGTTCCATCTCTGAATAGACCCTAGCCTTTGCCATGTCCACTTCGTACTGAATCGATTCTTCCAGATGAGTCAGCACGTCTTGCTTTACCGCTTCCATGTCCACAATGAAGGGTAAAACCCCTATCCTGCCGTTTTCATCCCTGGCATTCACTTCATTGACCTTCTGAATATGCTGTTCAGCCGAACGAATCATGGCTTCCAATAGCTCCCTTTCAGCCTTGAACAGTAAATCCCGTCCGTCATAGTAGCGTTTTCCGATCTCTTCCACCGTGTACTTCTCGGTGTACAAATGCTGCAAATGCCTAGTTGCTCTATGTTTCCATGCCTTCAAGCCGGATATCAAGCGCTCGGTTTTATCCTCTGCGTCATCTTCCAACTGGGGATTCATGGTCATCAAGGTAACATCCAGATAGAGCCGGTTGTAGGAATGGCGGTACTTGTCCTCAATGAAACTGCTGCACATGCGGACAAACAGGAAATGCAGGAACATCATTTCATTGCCTGCCTTTTTGCATGCCCGGTTGATTGCCGCCGGTTCTTTCTTTTCCCGCTTCATCCGGGCTGCAATTCCATCATATAGCTTGCTGCAATCATTATGGTTAAGTGTTTTCCAGCCATCCACGCAGTAATGGAGACTACAAGCTTCCAGGGAGTCATGCGCTTTCATCTGATCAATCAGCTTGTAAACGTACTGCCGGGGGCTTAAATCCCCTTCAATCTTTTCTAATCGTGCATCCAGCTTGGTCATGGTAAACACTCCCTAAAAACCTAAATCGAAACTGTCAGGCGTGGAGCCTGCTTGCACCGCTTCTAGTGCCTTAATCCGTTCTTCAAGCTCGCCCTGTTCATTGGCTTTCAGCAATGCCGTTGCCAAAGTGGCAAGGGACTTGGCAACTACCGGATCAATCTGCCCGGCTTGGGCCTGGCTGAGAACATGTCCCATCAACTCCACCATCTGCTGGGCTGGTTGCTTGTCGGGGTCTGCCTGATGTTCGACCCTTGGGGCGTTAATCCGCTCCCGTCCGCTGGTGTGCTTGCCTAGCACGTCCAAGGCTTTCTGCTTGTCGTAAAGCTCATATTCCATAGTAGAATCCACAAACACACTCCCATCCGAGTTTTCCTTGATGATGCGCTTTTCCCGAATCTTCTTAACGGCGGCTTTTTGTTTCCGGGTCAGGGAATGGAAAGCCTTTGCCCGGCTCTCTCCGCCTTCCTCGACTTCAAGGTAATCATCCGCATTAGAAAAGGCCAGCGCCATTTGCTCAGCTAGGATGCGATCAGCGGTTAAGCCCATATCCTCAAAATGCCGGTCAATAAGTTGCCGAATCTGAGGCTTCCTGAGATTCTCATAGGCAATTTCTGAAGCCGAGTCTTCACTATAGCCTGCTCTGATGGCTGCCTGTGTCCCGTTCCAGTCCTTGACGTACTCCAGCACAAAAGCCCGCTGTTTATCAGTCAGGTTAGGGCTATTCGCTTGTGCCACTTGATTCGCTTCGTACATCTTTCCCGCTCGGTTTGGTTTAAATGGATTCTGTCTCAATGGTGTCATTAATTACAATGTCATGCCCGCCATCATAGGCTAACCAGCAACTCCGGTGTGTTGAGCCAATAGAATAAAATCGCCAGTTTCTCCAAGTGTTTTCACCCGTTTTTCTGAAACCGGCAGTTAATTTCCGCAGGTAGTCATGTCCAACCCCTTCCTTAGAAGCTAAAGCGGGTAAGGTGAAAAACTCTATTTTCTCAGTCATATCAAGATTTTCTGGTTGGTAAATGCCCTTCATTATAGCACTCTAGCGTGAGTGAACACTAGCGTGTAAAGCATTTGTAAAGAATAGACTTTGATTATTGCACTCTTAAGTGCAAATGGTTAAGATTTAACTATGCACTCTTAAGTGCAGATCTTAAATGAAGGATTAGAAAATGGAACACCTGCAAGACCAGCACTTAAACGAACCCAGCAACACCTGGACGCCTTGGGAAGCGGATGAAGAAATGCTTTATGGCATCTTAACCGGCCAGTTAACCCCGCCGGTTTTCGAGGCTCCAGAGATCGAGCCTGTTACTTTACCCCTCGCCGCATAAAAAGAGCCTCTGAGATAGAAGCTCTCAAAGGCCCAAAGTCCATTTCGCAAAGGTCAATTATTGAAAGGACAAACCAATGGTAGCACACACCCGTAAATTAAACGAACTCCCCCAAGCAGACATCAACATCATTCTGGACGTTCTGCGGAGCATGACGGTTCAGGAACTCGAAAAGTTCAAGCGGGAGCTGTCTAACCCCGCATAAGTCGCTAACTCCCTGATAAAGGCCGCCGTAAGGCGTTGGCTTTGCTGCGGCCTCTTTTCTTTCCCTGTTAGTAAGCAATTAAGGAGCATTTCCACCATGAAAAACAGAGCAAACAAAGCCATTCAATTACTGTCTACCCTCACCCAGCGTGTACTTTCCGAAGTGCAAGCCGGAAACATGGCCCCATTGTCAGGACGTAACGCCAAGTTGACCCGCTTGTTTCTGCAAAGTCTGCCAGAAGTCGAAAAGACAGCCTTGTTTGAACGGTTGCAGCAA
This sequence comes from Candidatus Melainabacteria bacterium, assembly GCA_902168245.1. GTDB lineage: Bacteria > Cyanobacteriota > Vampirovibrionia > Vampirovibrionales > Vampirovibrionaceae > Vampirovibrio. The sequence continues at coordinate 10,254 of CABHPA010000151.1, read as the reverse complement.
GGCCACATTAAAACGCTGGTGCAATTCATGGAGCGGATGCCGGATGAAAGCTTGGTGAAATTTTTGCGGGAAGTAGACCGGATCGGGCAAAGCACCGGAAAACCTAGCCTGTTCGAGCGTTTGCAGGATCAGGCGGCATAAGTTCGAGAGGCGCGGGCCTATGTCACGTGACTATGGCCCGTCCTAGAGCCATCAGCGTTTTGGAGTTGAGTTTGCATGAATCCAGATTCAAACAAATTTTATGACACCAAAGAGGCGGCCATCCTTGCCCATATGACTGAGAACGGCCTCCGCAAAATCCTGAGAGGGCGAAAGAGCGGACAAAAGACACTTTTAAGCCACCGAATCAAGGTAAACAAACAGTACCGCTATTTTATCGAGAAATGGGTGTTTCATATCTGGCTACAGAACGAGATTACAAGGCTTGAAAAACACGCACGACATCTAAGACAGAGTTTAAGCAACCCGGAGGCAATGATCAAAAATGGCAGAACAAAGACCTAGCATGCTTTACGTTCAACAAACCGGCGCACCACAAGAACAGGCACAGCCCCAGCAACAAACCGAACCCCAGAAACCAAGCTGGTTACAGCAAGGGGTTGAGCAATTCATCCGGCCAGCTTGGACGGTGCTGTGCTTCCTGGTGTTCTGTGGCTTCAGCTACTTTCTGGGCTGGCATATGCGGGGCTGGCACTTCTCCGCCTATTACGAAGCCCCTACTGTGGATTTAATGGGCGCTAAAACGGCTTACCATGCCCCGGTCATTACCACGCCGCCGGATGATATCAGCCAGGCCAAACCGGAGGAGAGCCGGTGAGCAATCTGGCCCATTTTGTCCAGCGGTTCGAGCTTGGCTTTCCTGAAGTGACAGAGCAGGAGTACCGCAAATTGATGCTGTTTTCAGTGTCCGGTATCTTCTTAATCCTGCTGGTGCTTCTGGTGGCCCTGGTCATGGCCGCCGGTAATATCTGCCCTTGGGAGGAAAAGCCATGTGGTTCCCGGTGATTGAGTTCCCGTTTGCCCGGTTGTTCAAAGGTGCTGCCCCCGTACCGCCCATTGAACCAGCCCCGGAAATCGAACTGGTGGAAGTACCGGAAAAACGGGTTTTGAATGTGGCGGATGATTTCCAGATTGCCCTGGATGACTGGGCAGAATCAGGGGATCGGGATGCCATCCTTGCCAGTTCCGGCATGGGCAAAAGCTATTTGGCCGGAGTGTTGATGGAAGAACTGATTGAAGCCGGGGTGCCGGTGTTCATCATTGACCCGGAAGGCGAGAATTACACGCTGGCAGAGCGCTACCCCATGCTGATTGTAGGCGGGGAGCATGCCACGGTGAATATCAACCTGGATGATGCCAGCCCGGAAGCAATCGAGAACGTGGTTAAAACGGTTCTAGTCCAAGGCATTTCTATCATCTTCGACCTGTCTAACCGTACCGTGAAGGATCAACGGCTCCTGTTTACCCTGATTGTCGGCAAGCTGTTTGCCCTTCAGGACAGCCAGGAACACCGCCGCCCGGTGAAATTGATTGTGGAAGAGGCCCGAATCTTCGCCCCTCAAAAGACTACCGGCTTACCGGATCTGGACGGGGAAACATGCCTGTCAGTGTTTGAGGATATCGCCACCCGTGGCCGCAAGCGTGGCTTAAATATGCTGGTGGCTACCCAGCGGCCCGCATCCATCAATAAAGACATTCTCAGCCAGTGCAACCGCTGGTGGTTCGGTGGGATGACCTCCACACAGGATTGCGCCGCTATGAAAGATTATCTGGCTGAGGCTGGAATCACACAGGATCAGATCCGAGAGCTGGAACCGGGCAACTTCTACCATTACGCCCACGGCAAAACTGTGAGGCTGAAAAGCCGGACTCGCAAGTGTACACACGGAGGAGCGACTCCAACGGCGCAAGCGGTGTTTACCAAGCGGCCCAGTAAAGCCCAGGTGCAAGCGGTAGCCCGTAATTTAGGAACAATGGCGGCAATTGGAGGGCAAGCGGATGAGTAACGATTTCCCCAACTTGACCCCGGCAGAGCGGGAGGAGTTGAAACGGCTTCTAGCCGCTACAGACAAGAACAACCAAGCATTTAAAGCCCGATTAGTCGCACTACTTGAGAAACAGAAAGGAACCAAATGCAAGCCATAAGACACGATATGACCCTACTCAAGCAAGATTTACTCAAAGTCTTGCGCCGGGCCTTCAGGGATGACAGCCCACAGCTTGAAGAACTGGCCGAATTGATGCTACCGGAACCCGGCCACCTTGCCACCGGCCCCAATTTCATCATGCCCCAAGGACAGAACGTCTACTCCTTCTGTTACCATGTGCGGCTGAAACTGCATGGCGATAAACTAATCCGGGGGCGCAACGTTCGGGAGGCAACGAATAACCTACGGCAGGAGCTCACGCAAAATATTTCCCTCCGTGATTTGGTGGCTGAATGCCAGATTGAAAGCATTAGCCCAGTTAAGAACATTGAAATTGATGAACCTGAATTGGTACACGGAATCGAGCCGTGTTCCTGGTTCCAACCACATGCTTACATGCCAAGGGAAACAAGGCTGATGCTGGGCATGGATCAGTTTCTTGACCAACTTTATGAGGCCATAGACAGCCCCCAAGGACTCAGCGAGCAGAAAGCCCAAGCAATCATCAACACCCTGCGCGAATTGAACAAGGATAGCCGGGATAAGAAAGGCGCTGAACCAGATTTAGACATGGTTACGCTAAACCGCTTGCGGGAAGTCATCCGAGAGAACCCGGCAATGGTCAGAGAGCTTTTGCAGGAATGGGAGGACAAAGACCCGCCTGCCTTTATCCAAGACACTCTGGACGACATAGAAGAGTAACAGACAGCACACCAGCCGCCCAGGTACCGGGCTTGGGCGGCACACTAACCCACAATTGAAGAGGATTTGAAGGATGCGTAAATATCACACCCTGGCGCAAGCGTTGGCTGCTGCCGAAAAACTGGCTCAAACTCACACTAAAACCCCCTTAAATAATTTAAATTCTAGGGTTGAGAATAATTTAAACCCTACTGGAGATATTAAATTACAGTCACAATCAGAAAATTTAAATAGTTTAAAGGGCAAAGGCATTCCACGGCTTGAGCTTTACACAGATGAGACATTCAAAAAGGCGCTGAGCTGGGAGGTTAAGGAGTGGTTCCTTCAGGTTTGCATCAGGGATTACGGAGAATATGCGGTTAAAGGTGTCATTAACCGAATCTATAACCTGCCTGAAGGGTACTTTCAGCAGAAATATGGGCCAATCAACCAGCAGCGAGGGCGCTTACTGAACACGGAAATGAAAAAGCTCCGTGAGAGTAAGCAAGTAGCCTTATAGTTTTAACCTCTCGTCACCATTTCCACGTTGCCACCCTCTGCGGGGTGGCTTTTATTTTAATAAGGCAAATCTATGGCCCTAATAGATCATGTCATTAGTCAATTGCTGTAAGGCTGCCAAGCCCACTTTCCGTTTAAAAGGCGCTGGTAAAAGTTTGCTTTCATAAAAGGGGACTGATGGCCGTGGCAGGGATGGACTCAATCCGCCAACAGGGATCATGGAATTTCCCCAACTATTCTGTCCAAGCGGGATAAGCCCACTGTTTTGTCCTTGCTGATTCTGGCGTGGTGGATTTTGATTGCCGGTCTGTTGATTCGGGTTTGTAAATTGATTTAATGGTGACAATGCAGAGTGATAAGGGTTATCCGTGTCCAATAGACCGTCCATGAAGCGTGAGCCGATATTGCCCAAGCCGTTCATCAGCTTCATGCCGTTTCTTTTCGGATGAATGAGCAAAGGGGCTAATCCAGCCACCAACCCAAGCGGCCCAGCAGCCGCACCAATCGCACCTAACGCCCCGGCTCCAGCGCCAGCGCCGCCAGCTCCGGCTAAGTAGGTTGCTCCAGTTGTGAATAAAGGGGATGCGCCCATATTTCAATTCTCCAAAGTGACAGCTAAACAAGAAAATCCGCCGGGTAATTGCCCAGCAGGAAAGTCTACGAAAGTTATTGGGTGAATATAAAACTGTTTATGCGGTTTCGTAGACTTGAATTACCCTAATGGGTTCTATTAGTTTAATTTTACAACTTTTGAAGCGTGAAGAAAAGCAGTGGTTACAGGCTGTTAAGCATAAACATTATTACTGACAATGAGCAGAAAGGGTAAATTCTACTGGTAATTTGACTACTTAACTTATCTGGAATGCTGCAATATATTGGCAAAATGAGCTTGGCTGTCCCTTTAACGCTAGTTCCGGCTACGCAAATAAAGCAGATCTCCCAGGAACCAGGCATCTATTACTTGCTTAACGGGAGCAAAATAACCTACATTGGTTATTCCAAAACCAATATGCAGGCAAGGATTAGAGCCCATGTTAATGCAGGAAGACAGTTTTCCCATGTTTCTTGGGCCATTCTAGATGAGCAAGTCTCATCTTCCTGTTTACGCTCTATTGAGCGAGCATTAATCCAATATTGGCGACCGCCAGAGAATAAACGGTTTAAGATCCACCTTCCCCAGAGGGTTGTCGAAACCCCTCCGCTCGACTTTATCACTATCCAGAATCAACAGCTTAACGCCCGGATTCTTGAGTTAGAAAAGAGAGTAGCGGCACTGGAGCAATTAGAGCCAATTCCTCATCAGGTGAAGCCCAGAAAATCTATATCCAAAATAGAAGTTTCCCCCTCTTCCCTAGGCTTTGCGTACTTAGGAGGCATCATTCTTTTGAATGGCGAAGAGGTCATATTGCAATGCTCGCCTGTGCATCAATCAGCCAATTCAGATAAACACACAGAGGATGTTTCCATTTCAGTAGCAACGCCTAGCCCAAAGCCTTATGCCTTACCTGCAATAATTCCCAAGCCCCCTGAACCAACGGCAAAGGTGCTAACCTTCAAGCAAAAGATCAAGGCCGGATTGAATGCTGCATGGAAACAAGTGTTCGGAAAAGGTTGAAGATTAGGACACTCGGACACATTAAAGACTTGCTCACAAAAAACAGCCCCGTCAGAATGATCGAGAAGAAACGTTTTTAATGCTTCAGGTGTCGTAGCACCCCCCTTTGATTCAATCGTTCGTTCTTGGGGCTGTTATTTGAAGGGCTAAATTTTTGGTTTTAATTCTTGAGATTGAGTTATGGGTTAGCATAGGATAAGGCCACGAAAACACCCAAGTTCAACAAAAGTTCAACATTTATGCAAAGGTCAGGAGAGATGAAATGACTGAAAAACAAAGCCCTGGGCGTTTAGCTCAGTTGGTAGAGCGCCTCCCTTACAAGGAGGATGTCGGCGGTTCGAGCCCGTCAACGCCCACCATTTTTTCAAAAAACAGGGCAAAAATAAAGAGTGGGTAGTTTGCAAGTGGTTTATAAAACGGTTTAGCGCTAAAGGCTGAATGAATCCTGCCGCATAGAGTTGCTGTACTATGATTTTCAGACATTTGGCGGCACAACCTCCCTCAATTTTATTCAATTTATCTTCGATCTGGACACGATCTATAGTGTTCAACATCGGATGGCCCCGGCAAAAGCGTCTATTTCGTGCTGTACTACGATGGCTCCGTCAAGACAGGTACCGGGATGCGGGCCAACACCACCGATTCTTCCAGGGGAACGTACGGCCCGGCCGCCGCTTCCACAGACCCCTCGTGGTTTAGCTGGTAAATTCACTGTATTGCCCGACCCGCAGCATGACAATATATCAGGGGATGAAAGGCATGAAGCTCATCGGGCGCCGTAGTAGGCCTGCTGATCGTAATAGAGAATGCTCCTTTCCGAACTGCTGAGAACCTTGTTAAAGATAATAGCCTCGGAGATTGTGCCGTTTAGGGCGCTCTGGCTAAGATAAGCCCCTAGGTTGATACCCGCGTTGGTATTACTGTTGGCCGCGGTGCCGGTGGCGCTCTGGGTATTGTATAGGTACAAGACCCCACCCTTACTACTCTGCGTATAAGTGGCCGCCACGGCGTAAGATGTGTTTGCGCTCAAGCTGGAACCGGAAGTGACAAAACTGCCGTTATGGAACATATACAGGTTGCTGGTGCCGGCAGTAAACAGGGCATGTCCAGACACGCTTGGGGCGGAACTTATAATATTATTTTGCAACAAGCCGCCGCTTAATGCGGTGGTTCTGTAGCTGAATACAGCGCTTTTACTGTAATCGGCGCTAGTGGGCATGCCAGTGCTGCTGGTCAGCCAGGTGCCGTAGCCAGTATTGTTGTAATCGCTGCTAAACACCACGGTGGGCCGGTTGAGTACGCCTCCATCGCCGGTATAGCTGATAGTGGGCTGGTTCAAGGGATTGGTTTGCACCACGTCGTTTCCGTTGCCGCTCTGGTCGTACCATTTGGTAATGTAGCCCACCGGCCAGCTTGGCGCAAAGTAGGACATCTGGTTGGTTTCAACCGAAACGATGTTCGACCCTGACAAGGCGCTGTTATAAATAATGACTTCACTGACATAGCCGGTGAAGTTGTCGGTAATGGAAGACCCCGAACGGCTCGCGCCCACCACCAGGTAATCGGGCGCAATGCTGTTTGAAATCGAATCCGTGCCATGCAGGGCGCCGTTGATATAGCCATATAAATTATTGGAGGAATCGTGATAGCAAACCGCTTGAAACAAGGTTGCCGAAGCAACGGTCATATTAACACCGCTGTTGTTTGTGTCACAACTGACATCGGTGGTGGTGCCGTTGCCGCCCAGTAAGTTCATGGACGTGGAGGTGGTGTAGTCGTCGGCGTCCCCCGTTTTCTGCAAAACGGCCAGACGCCCCCATATACTACTGCTGGCCGAAATACTGCCCACCAGGAACGAGGTCAGGTTCGCGCCCGAAATGAAGCCGGTCATGGCGGAATTATACATGTAATCCCCACCGTCGAAATAAGCGGCAGGCTTGTCGTTGGAAGTCTCCAGCGACCCGGCGTTGACGATGCGGGGCTGGTAGGAAGTGGTAGTTTGGGTGAGATTTTTACCGTTGCCGCTCTGGTCGTACCAGGTTTTGATGTATGCAGAGCCGCTCCCCGCAAAGGTCAGCAGGGAACTGACATCCAGGTTTTCACCTATCATCCCGATATCCTGCTCCGTATTGTCCGAAGAGCGGCGAACCCGGATCAGGCTGCCGCTATAGGCGTTTCTCATCTGGCGCAAGCCGTAGGCCACCGAGGCACTGCCGACCAGATCCAGCGGTTTGGTGGCGGTCAGCACCGGACGAATGCCGAAATATTGCGCCTCGTTTCTCTCCAGGGTCACCCGATTGGTATTGCTCAGAGTGGAGGCGTAAACCAGCACTTCCGAAATATAACCGTTCAGGGAGGCAAGCGCATTGGTTTGCACCCTGCCAATGGAAATGGCGCTGGCGGCGTTCAGGGAATTGGTGTTGCCGCTGCTACGGCTGTTGAAATAGCCGCTGTCCGTATATTCCCTGAACTCCCCGGTGCTTTTCTTTCTAATCATGGTTACATGATGCATAAAGCCATCGTTGTACCCACCGTTGGATAAGTAGAGGCTGCTATCGGCATTGCCGACGCCGGTGTACACATTGCCCGCCGTATCCGCCGAGATCCCGAAGTCGTTGGTAGTACTCCATTCCTCCATATCCACGATACCGGCATGGGTGTACCACTGCCCGCCAGCGCCGGCAACGCCCGCAATAGTGCTGAAGCAGGCCAGAATGGAAAAATCGTCGGAAATGGTGCGGCTAAAGCGCAAGGCGTCATCGGTGCCGTCGTACTTAACGGCCACGCGGTTCTTCACCATCATCAACTGCCCGCTGGATACAATGATGGGCTGCGCGCTGGTGGTGGATTGCGTAGCGTCCACCGCGTTGCCGCTTTGGTCGTACCAGGTTTTAACATAGCCGGAGCCGCTGCCCACAAAATCCAGCAACGCCCGAATATCCAGATCGTCGTTCAGGTTAAAGCCAATATCCTGCTCCGTGTTATCGCTGGAACGCCGAACCCGGATGGCGTACCCCGTATAGGCGGAACGCAGCCGTCGCAGTCCGAAGGCGGCTGCGGCGGTACCCACGCTATCCAGCGGCCTGGTATTAGTACCCAGGAAAGACTGGAGCGAAACCAGATCCAGTTCCCCGTTGGCGTTAAAGCCAATGTCCTGCTCCGTGTTATCGGTAGAACGGCGCACCCGGATGGCCGAACCGGAATAGGAACTGCCTAGTTTGCGAAGTCCGTAAGCGGCGGTCGCACCGGACACGGAATCCAGTACATACTTGCTGGAACTGGCGCGCGTCAGGTTAATCACCCTGGAAAGCGCAAAGGTGGCGCTCCCCACCGTGGCGGTCACTTTTACCAGATAGCCGTCCCCACGGGCGTAGGTCAGGGTGGCCGAATAGGAACCGACCGTGGTGGTGGCCCCGGCTGGCGCGGTGGGGTCGGTGGGAATCGTGACCGGGGTGCTGGCGTACGTGTAAGAGGTATCCACCGTCTGGTTGTTGTTCAACTGGGTCTGGATGTCGGCAATCACGGTTTCCATACCGCTCATGGCCACTTCGCGGGCAGCGAGGTTATCCTGGCTGCTGCTGCCCAGGTAAGCCATGCCGATAGGCCCGGCCATCATTTGCAGGGACGCACCAATCAGCACCGTGCTGGTAATGAACACCATCAGCAGGGCTATTCCATATCCTGGACGGGCCTTGGCGATTGCGCGTGGTTGCCGTTGTTTCATTTCGATACGACTCTATTAATCAGTCTGATTTGTGTTTACTGCTGATCACGTTACGGCAGGCTGTATGGCTCAGTATTCCCGGTTTTAAACCGGACGGTATCCGCCGAATGTGGGAACGGGACGGGGTAAAGTTATCACTCGGTTCTTCTTTCGACATATTGGGCAAAACCTGAAGGGAAATTTCAAAATTGGAATCCAAGAACCCGATTTTAGGCAGGCAAGAACAAATGGCCCGTCCCTTGCAAATTGAACTCACGAACTTACAAACAATACTGGCATCTCGGTCTAGCCTGGCTCAAACTCAAAAAATTTACGGGATAATCTCTATACAGTTTTCACTGTTTTGGCCGAATGATTTGACTGCACCGAAAATCCGTATGAGCATACCGACATCCCGTTCAGGGCTATCCATCAACAGGATGCGTCCCGCAGCCGACTAAGCAGAGCGGGCGGCAATCCCAACGACAAGCCGGACTGGTTCAGTTGGTAGGGAGCTTCCTTTACTTCTGGCAGCCCTATCCACTGGCTGGAGACACCACTTTCTTTGGGAAAGTGACCTAAAAAATTTAGACAGGCAGGCAACTTGTCAATTGCTGAGTTGGGTAAGTGAATCTCTGCCTTAATCTGTTTAAGATATAGCAGACCTTAATTATTTGCGACTTTCCATTCTCTCCACGTTGCCCCTGAAAGGATTTTCGCTTCGCGAAATCCCGACAGGCAGACGTAGGGTATTACTCATGCTTTTTGCCCTCCGGATATACTCTTCCGGAGGGCTTTTGATATTGATATATTTTTTTTGCCTAAGCGACGCCGCCGTAAGCGTTCAGCAACTGGCTAAACTGGCCGCCTTTCACGTAGTTCACCGCGAACTGGTAATTGGCCAAATCCGGCACCGCGCCACTGGGGCTACTGGGGGTATTGCCCGCAAAATCGAAGATATCCTGTAACCATGCCTGGCGAATGGCCGGATTCTGTTCCTCGTTCAGGGCTTTCACCACCCCGCCGATGGATTGCACGTCACCGGAAGGATCGCCCACGTTGGGCTGGCTGGCGATGTCGCTGCGGCCCCATTTCACCAGGAGTTGCTGCAAGGCCGGGTTGTTATACAGGCTGCCCGTACCCCGGTACGAAGCGGCCACCTTGGACAGCAGCTCGGCCTCAGGGGTCATTTGGGTATTTTGGGCGGTCACCAGGTTGTTGGAAAGCTGGTTAATGTCGTCACCGGGGTTGAACGCCCCATCCAGGCCCAGGGCGTAAGCCTTGAACTGGTTGGAATACATGCCCGCCACCGCGGCTTTGAACTGGTCATTGGGCAGGTTGGGGTTGCCAAAGCGGGAATTGGGATCGGCGAAGCTGCTGTCTATGCTTTCCGCCGTCTGGGTGGTGCCGCCTTTGGAACCGGCCAGAAGGAAGTTCTGGTAGTCATTCGCTGTAAAAATATTGGCGGGAGTGGTGCCGTCCGGCGATGTGCCGACTCCTGCGGCGGGCTGGTTCAGCGCGTTGGGCGTCAGGCCGCCTGCTACAGGCAATCCGCCGGTTGTGGCGCCCGTATTGCCAGTCAGCGGCGA
>CABHPA010000150.1 GCA_902168245.1 Candidatus Melainabacteria bacterium | reverse complement strand
ACGGCGACCTCTTGGCCGTGCACAAGACCTCGGAGGCCCGCGACGGCCAGATCGTCGTGGCGAGGCTGGGCGATGAAGTGACGGTCAAGCGCCTGGTAAATCGCAACGGCAAGATCGAGTTGCTGGCCGAAAACCCCGACTATCCGCCCATTCCGGTTGACGACACCCTAGTGATTGAAGGCCTGGCGGTCGGTTTGGTACGTAGCGGGCAGCTGCTTTAAGTGCTTTAAGGGTCAGCATCGCGCCATTGCCAGATCGCTGCAAAGCGATACAGGTAACCGCCTGCGCTCGTGTGTGATTGCCTATTTTTTTACGTTATGCCATCGCGTCTCGTATGATTTGAGACGCTTTTGTGTTTTCATAACCTTTGACCGTTAATGCAGGGCCTGCGACCATTTGGAATCTTTCTTCATTGAATGAGGGTAAGCCTGATAGTTTTGCTTTTGCTAATAGTCTGGCATAGCAAACGAACCCATATGGATGGCTGGTTTGGGTATTCATAATTTGCTCATCAGAAAAACCCTCCATAATCGACAATCCTTTATCAACGTCTCCTAGAGAATAGGCTGCAGTCAGCATGTTGGTTTTGTAGACTTCTATATTGGGTAGTTTGCTCGATGCTGCTTCATAGAGGCTGTATGCATCGCCGAACTTACCTTCGCCACCAGCAAGAAGCCCGCCAAGATTGAGAATCGGGGCACAGTCTACCCCCAAACTTCTGAGGGTTAAAAAGTCTGCGTAGCCTTGTTTAAAGGCTTTTGCGTCCCTTAAGGCTGCGAGGATTCTGTAAGCAGTTTCTGTTGTAAATCTCTCAACTACCTTCTCCGGCTCAGCTGCATGATCTGCGGCAGCGTAGCGCGCATACTCAAGTGAGTTTGCTTGGACTAACCTGACATGATCTTCCTCGTTCTGAGCTTCAATTTCAGACGAATAAAAACAGCCTGCAGTGAGTCGAAGTTCGGAGAGTTCTCCATTCATACCTTGAGCAAACTCTTTGATTTCCTCAATTGGATAAGTCGTGTTGCTGAATCCGAAAGCGATGGACTGTGCATCCAATATGCTCAAAGCACGTGCGTTCGTAAAATGTTTGCTAGCCTCCTCATAGAGGCGGGCAAGTGCCGAGTTTAATGCGGCGCTACCATACTTCTTTAAGTACTCTTGGCCTGCTTTAAAACGCAGAACTACTATAGAGGGCGAGCTCTTGGACTTTTCATCAATGAAGCTTTGCAGCTCTTTGACGTCACCTACTTTGATTTGCTGATTGGACGTAGTAAAAAATCTAGAGGCACCTGTTAGGAGATGTCCAATACTACCCAGCGGAATTGCTTCTAGTGCTGAGCCTACTTCTATTTCTACAGTGACTTTTTCGCCATTTGATATGTACCCAAAACTGAGTTCAGGTTGTACAGCGAAAATCGTGATCGTAGTGAGCTCTACTCTTGGGTAAGTACCAAGAGTTCTCGTTGTGCGGCCATCCGTGATAGAGAATTTTTTCTTCCCAGTAAAGGTGGGGGGAAATACTTTGAATTCTTGGCCTACGGAAACTCCTACGTTTGTGCCTATGTCAATTGCAATGATTTGACTGTTTCGCTCGTGCTCTAACACACGGCCGCAATTCGTTAGTATCGTATCGAAGTGAATGACCTGATTTCTTCCCCCTCCTTTAGCCCTGTATAGAGCTGCATCGGCAGCTTCTATAAGCTTGGTGATGTTTTCGCTTTTTGCATCGAGTGCAGGACCGCACCGTCTCGTTGCAACTCCAATGCTTGCAGATACTGTTCTTTCTTGGAGTGGGGGCGGTGGTTTGGGATGAGGAAACTCTCTGGAGAGAGTTTCCCACTCTGCTTCATTTGGTAAGGCGTCAGCAGAGATGGCTGCTAGGAAGTTTTGACTGAATCTATTGATGTCTTCTAAGCTGACTCTGCCGCTGATCGCAATGAAAAACTCCTCCCCTGAGGGGTGGGCTGCCCGAACCTCAACAGACTCGTCCTTTTGTATTCTTTTGGCTAGATTTTCAAGTCGCCGGGCAAATGCTCTTAAAACTTGGTCACCGTACAGATGTCCGTGCGTGTCATTAATTTGCTTGAAGTGATCAATATCTAAGGCAAGAACGGCTAAAAAACGGTCATTGAGTGTGTCTTGGGTTTGTTCTGACCCACTGACTTGCTCAGGCTGTTCGCCAATAATTTCTTCTAGGTATTCTCTGAAAGCATCTCTGGCAAGTAGATGCGTGAGAGGGTTGTGAGAAACCTTATAGGAGTTTACTGCTCGTCTTTGTATCTGCTCTAAACGCCGGGCAAATGCCGTTATCCTTGCTGCGTTAGGTCGTGTCGAAAATGTAATTTCGACTATAGAGGTTTGATCCAGTACAGGAAACCACGCGGTACGTGAGTTAATGGGTTTAAGGGGCCGTCCTGTATTTCTACACTCTTGCAAGTTGCTCTTTATTGGTTCTGTAGGTTCAGTTTGATCGACTAACCTATTCCATTTGTCGGGATGGAAGTAGTAAATTTGAGTGGAAACATGTTCTTCGCTTAGGTCTAGACCGAGCTCTGTATTTAAGGCGCGCAGTTGTTCGAGTTTCACGATGGATAGTTCTTTGGAATGAAAAGTAGTGTTTTTAAGATTATCCGGAGAATGTAATATTTGCAATTAATTGTGTTTCATAGTCATTCATAGTGCGCTTTTTCCTCCCTGATTCTTTTCAGTTGCCCGTCCAGATCGCGGTCAAATCTATTCGGTATGTCCTACCGATGTGTGATGCTGCCTTTCTGCTAATTGAAAATAACGGTGGACGCTCCCACATGCCAAGGACATACGCAAATCGCCTCAAATCGATTGGTATTACGGGGTGGGCTGAGCATTATTTAGATCAGCGAAAGATCCTCCTCCTAAGTCTGCTAGGTACTTACTCTATGTCCCAGCTTGAAGATAAGGACGACGAGTAATGGACGCAGCCAGTCCACCCATTCCGGAAGCCATTGCCTTGTCCCTGAAAGAGGCCGCCGAGGCCCTCCAGCTCTCGTATGGGGCTTTATTTCAGGCAGTCCATCGGGGTGAAATTCCAGCTTTCCGGGTGGGTCGGGCTTGGCGCATCTATATCCATGATCTTGCAAACCTCCCGCGCTGGTCGCAGAATGACTCCCGGCTGGCGCTGCGGAAAGGATTTTTATGTCTATCCACAAGCGCGGCAGGGTCTGGTACATCGACCTTGCCACACCAAGCGGCAAGCGAGTTAGATGCTCTGCTAAGACAACTGACAAGCAAGCCGCGGAGGAACTCCACGACAAGCTAAAAGCGGAATCATGGAGAGAAGCAAAGCTGGGCGAGAAACCGTCTAGGACTTGGGAGCAGGCTGCTTTGCGCTGGTTGCAGGGATTGACCAAGCGTACTGCGTATGACGATGCTCTCAAGCTCAAGATCATCACGCCTAAGCTGCAGGGAAGGGTACTGGCAGCAATCAAGCGGGACGTCTGGAATCAAGTTCTGGACGAACTGCGTGAGGGCATTGTCAAAGATAAAGAGGCAGTCAATGCAAAGCGTCGGGCAAAACAAGAGCCCGAGAAGCCGCTTGATCACCTTGCTATCAATGCCACGCTTAATCGTTACACGGCCTTGGTTTCGGCAATCCTGAACCGGGCCATGAAGGATTGGGAGTGGATTGACACAGTACCGAGTTTGAAGCGTTTCAAGGAAAAGAAAGGCCGAGTTCGCTGGATTACGCCCCAGCAGGCACAAACGCTGTTGCAGGAGTTACCGGAGCATTTGCGAGAAGCTGTACTGTTTTCGCTGGCAACCGGGCTACGGCAAGCCAATGTGTTCAGGCTGGAGTGGGGCTGGATCGACTTGCAGCATCGGGTGATCCGGATTCCCGGGGCGGAATTCAAGAACGGGGACGATCATGGCGTGGCTTTGTCGGATGCCGCAATCGGGGTTTTGAAGCGGCAATTGGGCAAACACCATGTCCGGGTCTTTACCTATAACGGCAAGTCCATTGCTGCACCGGGGCTTGCTTGGCAAAAAGCCTTGAAACGGGCTGGGATCGAGGACTTTCGGTGGCACGATCTGAGGCACACGTCTTTTTCTTGGTTAAGGCAAGAAGGCGTGAGTCTTGATGTGATCGAGGCTATTGGAGGATGGCGGGACGGGAAGATGGTGCGGCGGTATGCCCATATCTCAGCCCAACACCTGATGCCGCATGTAAGTGTGCTGGATAACGTCATGGCACATTTACGGCACAGTGACCAGAAAGAAGAAAGGCCTGCCGAAGCAAGCCTTTGAATTCTTTGGGGTGACTGATGGGGCTCGAACCCACGACAACCGGAATCACAATCCGGGACTCTACCAACTGAGCTACAGCCACCGCTGTTGTACTTGCCTTG
>CABHPA010000149.1 GCA_902168245.1 Candidatus Melainabacteria bacterium | reverse complement strand
TTGAAACTAATGACCCCACACGAATTTGCACAACGCTGGGCTTTAGCTAACACGGCATAATCCTTTTCCCTCTAAAAATCATACGCGACAATCGGGCTGTATCAAGGAAGCTTGCTTACCCGCAAGTGATTTAACCCTACCGACATTTCCTTGACACAGCCCGATTTCTGCTGAATTTAGCGACTAGGGAAAAAGGAAATAAAATGGTCAGTCTTCTTTATGCTAAAATCTCCCAACCTCTACCTCAAGTGGATCTGAAAAAGGAACCCAGTCAGTCTGGTGTAAGCGCATAGTGATAATATCAAGATGGTCTACTTGGTTTTGTTTGTAAGTCCTAACAATCACTTAACACAACCCCTGCTAGATAAAATACATATAAATAAAAACAGAGCACTTCCCAAAAGAGACTTGTGAAATTTATGATCTTTTCTATAAAATATTTAAGCAACTATCAAAAATATACTAGCAACTGTGTATTAAGCAATTGAAACGGATGGGTAAAAAGTGTCGCGAACTTTCGCGTTTAGTTGAACGAGGAGTTTTCTCATGCAGGCTACCAGAGCTACTTTTGGTGCTTTATTTCGTTCAATGAGTCGTTTATAGAAGCTGGCAATGGGTTCATTTTTTCTGACAGCACTCAAGGTGGCCATATAGAGGACTTGTCGAAGCTGAGCCCGTCCGCCCCAAATTCTGCGCCGTCCCCGATAGTGTCCACTATCACAGTTAAAAGGGGCCAGCCCGACCAAGGCGGTGATTTGTTTGTCGGAAATCTGTCCCAATTCAGGCAATTCACCCACCAGGGTGGTGCTCAGAACAGGTCCTACACCAGGAATAGAGGTCAACAATTGGATTTTCTCTTTAAACTCAGGGACGTTGGCTGCCAGATTTTTAATCGCTTGATTTAGTACTACAGTCGTGAGTTAAGTTGGTTTCTGGCCAGTCGTGTGGCTTGGTGACATTGTTGAGAAATCTTCTGGTGCCTTCGTCGCCAATGGGACCAATGCTGAATCAAACCCCAGGGTGTGGTTTGTCTAAAGAGCCGGTGAGCCAATAGCCTGCGAATTTCCGGCACACTGAGGGAAATAAGCTCCTCTGTTTGAGGCTCTTTTTTTACGGGCCCGTTGTACGACCAGAAAGGCAAGAGCCAACATGGATAAGGTAATATGACGATACCAGCCTTTCCATTTCCGGACTTCATACTGGTCCAGGCCGGTTTCCCCTTTGGCCAGTTGAAAGCATTGTTCCACGCTCCAGCGCTGTCCGGCTACATGAACCAGTTCTGACAATGCGGTATCCGCTTTACAAAATACCCGGTAAAAGGCGACTTCTTGTGGCTTTTCAATTGAGCGTCGAATCAGAAGATACCGCTGCCAATCGGGTCCCAGCATATGGTTAATGGGTACACAGGCCCAATCATACCAGCGTTCGCCTTTACTCCCACTCCCCGCACTGATTCTCTTCCAGGCTTCAGTTGGTAGACTCTCCAGAAGCTTGGCACTGCGCCAGAATTCAAAACCAATGGTCACCATTTCTTGCGAAGAGACACCCAGGACATACGGCACTTGAGCGTTTTCCAGCCAATTGCGGAGCTTGCTGTTATTGCCGTAAACGGCATCTCCAGTGACCCAACTCACGGGTAAACCCTGCTCCAATGCGTGCTCCACCATGCTCAGAGCCAGTTGCGGTTTGGTTTGAAAGACTGTTTCTGGTGGAATGCCAGCCTGTTGGCAGCGAGTCTGGTTGCTCAACCATTCTTGAGGAAGATACAGTGCACGGTCAACCAAAACACTGCCTTGCGTCGTGGTATAGGCTAGGAAAACGCCTACCTGACAATTTTCAATTCGTCCAGCAGTGCCGCTATATTGCCGTTGCACACCAGCCGAATGAGTGCCCTTTTTGAGAAAGCCAGTCTCATCCACCACCAGCACGCCACCGGGTTCGGCTAAATGCTCCTTCACATACCCAATCAATTCGTCTCGGGCTAAATCCACATCCCATACTGCTCGGTCCAGCAAGAACTGGACTTTATCCGGGGTGTTGTCCCCGCAGGCTTCCGCCAATTGCCAGCCATTCTTTCGTTCCCAAGGCTTCAGCAGTCCCTCAATATAACCCCAGGCATTGCTATACGGGGCAGAACGCGCAAAGCAAGGGCGTAACCGACTCACCAACACTGCTAAGTCGTCCTGTAAAGATGACCGATTCATCTACCACATGCCCTTCTTTACCACCAATAATCCCACCAGTTTATATTAATCTAACTCACGACTGTAGTATTAGAAGCTGTCGTCAAAGACAGGCGTACGGGATAGAATAGGGCTTGTTTGTCCAGGTAATTAGGGAATGGGATATCCGAGTGATTTGACAGATGGGCAATATGCAGCGATAGCGGACATTTTCAACGTAGGGAATTACGGTAAAAATAGAGAGCATACGATTCGAGCGCTATTGAACGCGATTTTTTATCTAAACAAGACAGGATGCCAGTGGCGGATGTTGCCCAATGATTTTCCTCCTTTTACAGCAGTAGAAAGCTTCTACCGTCGCGCCAGACAGAGCGGAAAATGGGACATTATGCTTCAGCGTTTGGTTGAAGCCAGCCGAGTAAAACAGGGAAGAAAGCCCTGTCCCAGCTATGCGCTGATTGATTCTCAAAGTGTCAAAACAAACGGTGCGGCTAAAGGTCGAGGCATTGACGGCGGAAAAAAAAGTAAAAGGTCGTAAGCGTCATATTGTGACTGATACCCAAGGTCATTTGCTTCACGTGAAAAGCCATCCAGCCAATGAGCATGATTCAATAAGCGGTTGCGTGGTCTTTGAAGAGGCGCTAACCAAGTATCCTGCCTTGCAAGGCGTCTGTGCGGATGGCGGGTATCGAGGCACATTTGTTGACTACGTTCGTCTTGCTCTCGAATGCCTTGTTGACGTTGTCCTCAAACTCCCAGAAGGATGGACCATTCTTCCAAAACGCTGGGTTGTTGAAAGAACGTTCTCCTGGCTCAATGGCAGCCGACGCCTAAGCAAAGACTATGAAATCTCTACTGATTCCTCTGAAACTCAGGTAAAGCTCTCCCATATCCACCTTCTACTCCGGCGGCTATTTCATCTTTGACGACAGGTTCTTAGATTGTCGAGTCGCTGGTTTAATTCCTGAATATGCGCTTCAAGGTCTTTTGAGATTTCTGGGCAATCGTTTTGTTTTTGCCGAGTCTTTTCCTGCTTACACATCTCAACCAATTGTCTTCTACGGGCCAGCAATGCTTGAAATCTTTGCAAGTCTCTAGTCGGTAAGGCTCGTATTGCTGGTGTCATTCGTTGGGCATATAACGCAAGCACTTGGGCGTCAATCTGGTCAGTTTTCGCCAAGCGACCCAAGCAACGGGCAAATTCTCGAACTTGCCGAGGATTGATTTTGACCACTGGTAAACCTGCCTGGCTCAAAGCGTATAAGACGGCCTTTTCCTGTCCTCCAATCGCCTCCAGTACAATCAGTTGAGCGCCGCCCAGTTTGGAAGCCAGCTCGGCTATCCCATTGGCACTGTTTTCAACTCTATAGCCTTCACTAGCTTCCAAACTGTAAACATCCAAATAATCTTTTGAAACGTCAATCCCAACGAACATCCTTTTTGGTATCCTTTTCCCTGAAACAACAATAGAGCACTTCTGTTCCCCTGCCTTCTATACGGGTGTAATAACCCAATCAACTGTTCGGGGAGTGGAAGGCAAATGGCTTGGTCAGTCCTTGCTAGAAAACGGTCGTGCAAGACCCAGGGCGTGTACGGATGACCAAGCCACCTCTATTTTATCCACTTCACTACATAGAAGGGTGTGTTAACAGTTAGGCGAGCCAGATGACGGCAGCGACTAAAGTAAGCATGGCCAGGAAGTTTCGGGATGTTTTTTCATAGCGAGTGGCCAAACGTCTAAACTGTTTCATCTTGCAGAAAAAGCATTCCACAAGATTCCTTTCTCTGTAGAGATGCTTATCATACTGGTATTGTACGGTGCGATTGGCTTTAGGAGGGATACAGACAGTAGCTCCCCGCCATTCCAGAAATTCCCTGATTTGTGCTGAGTCATAGCCTTTATCTGCCAAGAGGGTCGAAAATGAAAGGTCTGTTAAAAGTGGAATAGCCCAAGGAGAGTCTGCCTCTTGGCCTGCGCTCAGAATTAATTTCACGGGATTACCCAAAGCATCTACTGCGACATGGATTTTGGTTGAGTATCCGCCCCGTGAGCGACCGACTGCCTGATTCTCAGCCCCCCTTTTCCACCACTGGCATGCTGGTGGACGCGGACAATGCTGGAATCAATCATGACATATTCAAAGTCCGGCTCATCCAACAATGCTGTGAAAATTTGTGTCCATTTCCCGCTTTGACACCAGCGGTTATAGCGGACATAGACATTCCCCCAAGAACCAAACTTTTCTGGCAAATCCCGTCAGGGAGATCCTGTACGAGCGATCCACAGCACCCCTTCCACAAAAAGGCGATTATCTCTTGCCGTACCACCGACATGACCCACCCTACCCGGTAGCAAATTCTCAATCCTGAACCATTGGGCGTCGCTTAAAACATCTCTATCCATTGCCTAATCCTCTCTCCAAGCTCGTAAAAGATGATTAGATCATAGACAATACCTGAAGAAAAGAACTAACTGTTAACACGTTGCTAGTACGTGCTTTGAGTGTTAATCAATTATCTAGGGAAAAAATAAACCGGTCTTCCAGAGGAAGCCCGGTAGGGTTGTTCATCATCACTGTATTAGAATATAGTGTAATTTATAAACAAAGTTGGTAATACAATTACTTTTAAGAGGTTCTCATTATAGACGTTGTGTTAGACCTACACCTGCTTTTCCACCTGTTTATGTACAAGCATTCTGTAGATTAGATTAACTTGAGCTTTTTGAATTAGATTAGACAGATGGAAGTGTTGTAGTATTCTACTAGGCATCTCTATTCTTATAGATAGCTTAATCTATTGTCCATTTGTCTCAGTTAGATAAAGTAGGTTACACAGGATTATAATTTTAATCAAAAGGCCTGGTAGCCTCTAAGTCATATTGATCCCATACTGTGGAGTTCATTTTGGCCGTGCTCCGTCTGCGTATGTTGATAATGTTGGCAATTACTTACGGACTATTCCTCTGTAAGCTCAGTTCATCTACAATTATGAATTTGTCTGGAAATAGAACTCTGTTATAAGGGTAGGCATGATGAGTATGGTGAGAAGACATACTAAATCAAGAGAGAGTAGTTCTATTCTGGATCGAATACAGTTAGAGAATGAAGGTGCAACGGGTGGCATAAGATATTAATCCGGTGATTTAATAGCGTACAACAATCCTGTTTATGCTTTCATAGGGGGATGGAGAGTCAGAGAAGATCCAAGCGGCATACGCAGGAAGAACAAGCCTTACTTCGTCAAAAAGCAGTAG
>CABHPA010000148.1 GCA_902168245.1 Candidatus Melainabacteria bacterium | reverse complement strand
CGGAAATTCGCAGGCTGTTGGCTCACCGGCTCTTTAGACAAACCATACCCTGGTCTTTGATTCAGCATTGGTCCCATTGGCGACGAAGGCACCAAAGACTTTCTCAACAATGTCACCAGGCAACACGACTGGCGAGAAACCAACTTAACTCACGACTGTAGTACTAGAATAAACTTGATTTTAACACCCTGGTTTCTGAATGAAACTTATTGACAGGTAAATACAGTTTGGATGGATAATCCAAAGTGTTATTTTTGCACTATTCAGTGTTTTCTGCATCACCTGTTTCTTTATTAGACTAAATTTAAATCACCTTCTTCAATGCTTTTTACTCCTATGCCTATCCTACGAAGATATGAGCTAAGTTCCACCTATGCCAATCACGATTAATACTAATTCACAATTATTTAAGAACCAGAGGAAAAGTTCCACCTCCCCTCACGCATCCATAAAAGCTTATGCTCTTTTATTTGGACGGATTGAAAATAGCACCCGCAATGAGAGACAGGCCTCCTGGCTGCAAATTAAAAAAGCCTCAACACCATCTCCGTCCTTACCTGTTTATCCTGCTGTAAAAAAAATTGTTAAAAATGCCCAAAAAGTAGTCAGTCGTATTCTTTCTTTTATATCAGAAAATCCTAAAAAAGAACCAAAACCGGATCAATTTAGTACTAAAGTCGCATCAGTCTTTCATACAGTAAAAGGCTACTCCAGAACGGATAGTTTCCTGGATAGACGAGAAATGGATTCCCGAATTGGTTCTGCAGCTTTCAATGGAAATTCGGAAAAAATGGAAGCTTTTTTAAGCCTTTCTGGCGCAGATCCGAATAATCGCGATTTGCAGGGGTATAACCCAATTCTATGGGCTTCTCTTAAAGGGTATTTGGATGTTGCTAGAGTTTTATTGAAGCACCCGTTTATTGACCCAAATGCTCAAGATCCAAATGGTGAAAGGCCTCTTCATATATCATTGCGAAAAGGTTTTACTGATATTGCCACAGCTTTATTGAAACACCCGTTTATTAATTCCAATATCCAAGACTCAAATGGTGATACGCCTCTGCATATATCACTAAGAAAAGGTTTTACTGATATTTCGGAAGTTTTATTGTCAAATCCAAAAACAGATGTAAATTCACGCAATGATAAAGGCATAACCCCCTTAATGCTTGCAGCCATGCAGGGAGATGTAAAAAGTCTTCAAAAATTATTACAGTCTCCCGCTATAAAAATAAACGCCAAGGATAAAGATGGGAATACCGCTCTTATGTGGGCATCGGCCACATGGCAGATAGATGCCATTAACCTGTTAATGGAGCAAGAAGACCTTGACCTGACTACTGTCAACAAGGCAGGCTTTAAAGCATTTGAGATAGCGGTTAGAAGCGGAGATTTAGAATTATCCACTATCTTGACTGGAGATGGTCCAAAAAGTAAGCAGGTATTGGAACATATTGAAAAGCAATTGGATTTATTTTCCCCTGAGGATATCCAGCGCTTGCTAGATGAAGGTTTTATACCGGCAGAGCGGCCCAAGGCGCTACAAGCCATGAGACTGTTGACTCAATTTGGCAATATGAGGAGCTTTAATCAGCTACAAGCAGATTTGTTAGGCTACTATGGTTGGGGATATCCGGTTGTATCTGACGATGCTGGAACCTTGAGCCGCACCTTACACTATCTGCATGAAAAGGAACACACCAACAAGGGAAACAGGCCAAACCCCTTTTACAGATCAGCTATTTATCGAGATTCAATTACTAACCAAAAGCGAGGAGTAGTTTTACTAGATAGACACATGTTGCACCAATTGCAAAGCAATGAAAAACTACTCAGGCATATTAAAGAAAACGACTTTATTATATTGTATCCTGATGGATGGATGGAGGGGTTGAATCCTTTTAATCAATCAACATTGGAGTTGCTGCGCCATAACACGCAACAGGTGTTGGCTCTTGCCAAAGATATCGCTTCAAAAAAGCCTATCGATGAAAATGAAGCTTTAACAGAAGCCATTTCAAAACCAACGCGGGATATTATTCAATCATTGGGGCTGGAAAATAATTTTATACTCCTGAAAAATAAACCACGTATACGTCACAGACTGACGCCAATCCCTCAGGAAATCGCTGAAAATCTTGAGCCTGAAAGAATTTCTAGCGCTGAACTATACAAAGTTATAGCAAGTTACGCAGAGCCTGAGTATCGTTCCGCCGCTTTGGAATTGCTACATAGAAACGCGGAAATTTTCAGCCCGAGACGATTAACTCAGTTCAGTCTTGAAAAGCAAAAAGCAATTGAGGCTTATGCAAATGAAAAGAAGATTCCACTCCAATCCATATACTATCTAATCCCTAACATAAATAAAAGCTATGGCGTTGTTACCATGCAACATCTGACCGTTAATAACATTCCCTCTGAGCAGGCTGTGACAGATATTAAAGCAGTTCCGCCAGAAAATTCCATGGTAGTTATTCTGGATGACGTAGCAGGCAGCGGCTCCAGTTTAAGCGGTGCCTATAACAGAATCAAAGATCTCTATAATGGGCCAGTAGTTATTTCTCCAACTATTAGTTCTACAAGGGCGGCCCAGTATATAAAAGATTCTTGTAAGGCTGCTACGTTTCTGCCAGGCAAAGTGATTACGCCTTTTAAACAGTCGGACTATTTTAAAAATCTTTCCGCTAAGCGCAAAAAAATATTTGAGCTGCTAATGGGTTCTCTTGGATATGGAGAAGATGGCTTATCCATTGCCTTCCCATATATGGCTCCAGATAATAATAATCAGTTTTTCAGAACTGAAATTGCACCACACTTTACATTAAATGGTGCAGGTGTTAAAAGTTATTAAAAAGGTTGATAAAAATGCATTGCCTTCTACCCCCTATTTGCCCAATATCCAGAAAAGCAAGCTCATCTACCCCAACAGCAAACTATGTAACTATGGATAGCGCTTGCGATACCTTTGAGAAACTACCAGGGCTGCAATTACCACCAATGGAAAATACCCCATTCGTTTTACAAACAATAGCCAATCTTTTATCTCAATCGAATGGATATAAAGATCTTTTTAAAAATCTGGCGAAGGCTTTAAAAACCAAAGGGTTTGAACAAATCAGAAAAACCAATTCAAATATTTTTCACTATGCCGACTACAAGGTTATGGCCACACTATCCAGATACAATTCTACTGAAGCAGAAAAACTCTTAACGATTAAGCCATTGAAACTCAACTGCGCTCCTGAATTAATTGCGCACTTTTCGGCCGGCCCTGATGAAAGTATTTTAATCACCAAGGGAAATGGCGATTTAATTCCCTATCACCAAGTAAAAGAGAGTCTGCCTTCTGAAAAGAAAAAACAGTTTTTAAAAGATATCGAAACGCTATTGTCTAATGACTGGCATCATCCCTACACAACTCGAGGGACTACAGAATGGTATGTCGATAAAAATACGAAAAATATTGTTTTGGATGAATGGTCCCCTTTATCTCCAGTTAAGGAACCCACTGCCAAAAGAGAAATTCTAGATAAAACAGAACAACTATTGGAGCTGTAGTTATCTCCAACCAGTTCTCACAAGCATGTTAAGTGCTGACTTTAAACTGCTCTAAACAGGATGAATCCACTGTAAGGCATCCAAACAATACTTTGGTTATAAATTGAAAATAACATTCAGAATACAGACTAAACCACTCAAGCACCTATTATAAATAAATCGGTACTCGCAATTCCTGCTTTATCATCATCCCAACTTTAACTTATGTTAGAAAGCGCTAAATCTTGATTTCTCAAAGCTGTTCCTTTAGTGCGGCTATACCAAAAAATCGGCAGCCTAAAGTCCTTGTTTCTCTTGATCTGGACGGGTCTTTAATAGGACCTTCTACTCAAGAAGCGACCAATGTCCTCAACAGGCTCCATGGTAAGGGGCAAATTTATACAATGGTTAATACAGGAAACGATCTTGCGCTATTAAAGCACGGATTGTATGGTCAGCGCCTCGGAAATTTAAAGGTAGATTGCGTCAGTCTGAGTGATGGTCGTGAGGTTTTTCTCAACTCCAAGGCGGAAAGCCAAACTGCTGAAACCTGGTTTGACTCCATTCAGCCAAAAGATCAGGACAGGCATTGGCAGAGGCAAGTAGGCGCCTCTGGCTGGGATACTGAAAAAGTGCTGACTATTATTGGAAAAGCTGTTCATAACAGAAACAGTAAGGGCGCTAAGTTTATTACTGATTTTCATAATACGGGTTTCAAGGGCTTTCTGAGCGATGTAAATGAACAAGAAGTTCATCAATTCATAACTCTGGTTCAGCAGGAGTTAAAAGAAAACGGTATTAATACGAACGCCAGATACTCAGTGAAAGATAACGGTGGAAACCCCAAATTTTATGTTGTGTTCAATCCGGTTGGTATTCATAAAGCGGCTCCCGTTAATTATCTGGCTGAAAATTTAAATGGTTTGCGTGGGGTCGTTACCCTAGGCGATAGCGATAATGACAAGGAAATGCTGGTTACCGAAAATTTTGGCAGTATACCGGCAATAGTTCCCAACTATCCCATTCTGGTTGGCAACTTTTCTCCATTGGTTAGCTTGCTAAAAGATAAAAAGTATAGCCTTCTGACGACTGGCCAGGAGGTTCATATGGCTTTGGAAAGTCAAATTAAAAAAGCGTTAAAACATAAAAAGAAAGGAAATGGAGCGATGAGCGCATCTCTCTCAACAGGCAGGCATAATCCTTATTTTCAAAAGCTTAAAAATTTTAGTTTTGTATGTGGAAAGCCTTCATCTTTAAGCATGGAAAACGGCAGTAGCTCAGGTGCTAGAGATACTGTCTCGCTATCCCGTAAAAGCGCTGTCAAATTCAACTATACTCAGTCTTTGGATGAAATCAAGAAACTTGAAACCGTTATAAGCGAACTTTATAAAGCGGCGTATGAACAGGTAGCGCCATTATTTATTGGCGCTACGGATCGGGTGCTTCAAAAGGCATCAGTTCAAAAAGACGCCAAAGTCCTGTTTTTGGCGAGAGACGGAATTGGAGGGTTTAATATTGCCCAGCAACTGCTGGAAAGATTTCCTGAACGCTATCCGGGCCTTAGCAAAGATTCCATTCACTATATTTACCTGAATAGCGATACGATCCATTCTCCTCTGATGAAGGACTATCTCAAACAAGAAGCCAACTTAAACAAGAATTCATCGGTTTTTTTGTTTGATATAGGTTGGTATGGTACGTTAAATCAGCAATTTTCCAGGCTTTTTACCGGAGAGTTGGGAAAGTATAAAGGACTTCATTTAACACTAGCGCCATCCCCATACCTGCAACCTTATGTAAGCCTGCAAGCCAATCGCGGCCCTTTTTCTTCTATTTCAGGTAATCCTGCGGTTCACTTTCTGGAAGATACCTTTTCCGGGTTGCAGGGACGTCCTACGAAACTATATAAAGATTTTACAGGGAAAATCATACCTGACTTACCACGTACTCAGTATTTGGCTGAGGTTTCAACAAAACGAAGCTGGGGATTAAAGGCTCTTGCTGATGCAGGCGCAGATATATCGCTACAGGATTTGGAGGCCATTACTCCCGAGAAGGCCAGCAAAAAACTGTTCGATTTTTTATCTCGACGGGAAAAATTTATGCATTTAATGGTCCCGCATGAACAGACCTGACTGGAGCCCTCGTTCGGTTCCATCCAAAACCAGAGTTTCAACAAGGGGTTGTTCTACCTGATCGAGCAAAACAACCACTCTTTCATCATACAAACAGAGTCCGTTAGACTCATATCCAAAGCCCAGCTAAGCAATAATAGCCGAGTAGATGTTTTTATATAAATAGGTCATCTGTTAGATGTCAATCATCTCCTGGCAAACCCAACGGTTTCAGGCACCTGAAATCCTGGATTGTCTAGTTTATAGTGTTGATTACTGAGTAGGGCTCGGGAGCTTTTTGCCTCTTAATATTTCTTTAAGATGTCGCAATTTTATCTTTTTGAGTGTGTTTATATATATAACACTACTTCATTTTCAATTTTCATTTCCTTTCTTTAAAAGAGTCCAATTCCTTTACATCGCTCTTGTGATCTAGCAAGGGTGATTTTTCATCTCAACTGTCTGTACTGAACACCACTTAGGGCCTTTTCAAAAGGTCCTAACCTTCTCTTTCCTTCTGGATGATTAACAAGTCCAGAGTAAGACTAGGCGGCCACTGCTATGGAGGCATCACACCATGGAACCCCAAATAAACCGAATCCTTAATATTATTCTTGGTCAATGGACCCTGGCAATTCTCTGGATCTTGCATCGGCAAGGTTCAACTCGCTTTAACAAGCTTAAACGACAACTGGATGGCGTGACCCCAAAGGTATTAACCGCCCGCTTACGGATGCTGGAGCAACAACAAATCATTGTTCGAACCGTAAAACCCGCAAAAATCCCTGAAGTCAGCTACCAAATTAGCCCTAAAGGGCAAAAGCTAATCCCTATTTTAGAGAGCCTGCAAATGGTCAGCCATGGCTGGAGTGAAGAGCAAAAGGGCAGTGTCACTACCACCTCCCCCATAGCACACGCTTCTCAAGAAATAACCTCATCTTTTCCTTTTTCTTCTGGTCTCTTTAAAATACAAGAAGAAGGATTTTAAGATGACAGATGACTCTAGTAAAATCCGAAAACAACTTTTTCACAAAAATCGAACCCTGCAGAAACGAAAAAATACTGCTCGAAAATATGGTTACTCACTGGAGGTATTGCACTATATGATACAAACCGGTATCCGTTGGGAATCCCCAACAAATAAAGACACTTAAAACAAGTTTCTATTTGATACCAAGTTAAGCTCAAGCCTTTCTATACGCCCGGCCTTGCATATCAGGGCCTTTTTTTTGGCAAAATTCAAAAATGGAGATGTTGCTACTGTGCTGCTGGGTCAAGGCTTTGAATGATTCATTTTTGCATAATGTTTCCAACAGCCCATTCAATTCCCAGAACTCTCAATAGCAAAGTATTAAATAGAAACTCCTATCTGACCCATGTTTGAATCTTTAAAATGGTAGAGTGAAAAGTACGGTGAAATTCAAAGAGTAAATAGGGCAAAGTTTATTGAAACATATGAAACCGCATCCCATGCCAAGCCCAGAAGCTTGTTGGTATCAAAAGAAACTCAGCTTAATAGAATAGTCACAGCTTAGCTAACAGTAGCTAGGCAAGTAAGGATATTGCACATGGATTCCAAAATTGAACAAATCCTGAAGGTAATACTGGGTCATTGGACACTACCTATTCTTTGGGTTTTGCATCAAAGAGGCCCTACCCGCTTTAATGAACTCAAACGCCAATTAGGGCCAGTGACATCCAAGGTTTTAACGTCTTATCTCAGAACATTGGAATCTCGCGACATCATCACGCGTTCCGTCACACCAGCCAAAATCTCTGCCGTCAGCTATCAAATCAGTTCAAAAGGGCAAAGTCTTCGTCCTCTTCTAGAAGCAATTTACCAGGTTAGTCAACAATGGGAAGCGGACACAATTGAAACCAGTCATTCTCACAGCGTTCAATATCCACTGCAACTTTATAATCCTCCGGTTCAATTATGGGTTCAAAAAGATACTTCAATACCTGTATCCGATTCATTGCAAAATGTATAATTCGAGCATGTGCGCAATTCCATAGTTTCTTTTGGACACTAGCACCACAGCCGTAAGTTAGATTGATCTAAACTGGTGGGGTTGTTGGTGGTAAAGAAGGGCATGTGGTAGAGGAACCGATCATCTTTGCAAGAAGATTTGAGATTCCTAACTAAGTAATGATAATAGTTTTTCCCTGAGCCTTGGTAGCAGGTAGGGTTGGTGCATTTGGGCTTTAAGGGAGAGCGAGAGCATTTCGGGGCTTTTGGAATAGGCGTGGGTTTTACGATGAAATCTGGCCGGACCTTGACGGGTCAAGGCATTGTTTTG
>CABHPA010000147.1 GCA_902168245.1 Candidatus Melainabacteria bacterium | reverse complement strand
TCAAGGCCACTCACCCTCCAATCCCGTCCAGACTGATTCTTTCAGTCAAGCAGATTTTGGCGGAGGTGGTACACTTTTACATCGCCATTTTGCTCAAAAATGGTACGTTTTTATTCTGCCATCTCCATTCTAGTAAGGCGTGGATGCGACGGTAACCAAAGCGGGGATGTTTGTATGCCAATCGCCGAATTTCAGCCCTTAAAGCGTCCTCTTCAATCAGCCTGGGCTGATTCAGATGGCTACGACTAATGCTACTCAATCGGCAACTGGAGCGAATCGACAAACCCCAGTCAGAAACCAGGGTTTGTTGCACAATTCGGCGGCGGGAAGGCCCTACAGCTTTTTGCCCCAAGGGACTCCACATCCGTACGCTTTAACAAGCTACGGCTGCGGATAGCACATCCTGGAGCGCATCTAACTCCAATGTACGCTCAGACAAAAGCCTTTTCAGCCTGGCATTCTCCGATTCCAAAGCCCGCAGACGCTTGGCTTCAGATACGGTCATCCCGCCATACTGCTTTTTCCACTTGAAAAATGTGGCTTGAGAGATGCCAAGCTCCCGGCAAACCAATTCTACCGTCTTGTGGCCTGACACTTGGCTGCGAATCGCCGCGATAATCTGCTCTTCCGTAAATCTGGATATCTTCATTCCTGAGGTTCCTTTCTGACTTTGAAATAAAAACCTCGGGTTTTAAATGGATCCCGATACTGGGCTCAGATCACCGAAGGACAATGTCTTTGGCAAAACATTCCGCATAATGGGCCAAAGTTGAAGCATCCAAGCGGTCGGTTTTAGCCAGTTTGCCCCGACCTTTGGCATGGTGGTAAACTTTCAAGGGGTGCTCTCGGTATACCCTTAATCCTGCCTGACTTAATGCTTCTAAAACCCCAATTTCATAGCCACCCGTGGCTTCCAGTACAATGAGTTCAGGCTCTAATTTCTTGAGTTTCTTGACCAGAGGCCCAAAGGCTTTATTGTCTACTTTCCAGGATGTTTGTAACGGACGAATAAACACATCCAATGTGTCTTTGGATACGTCGATTCCCACAAAGTACGGACTTGTTTTTTCTGAAGGCATTGGGTATTCTCCTGATTGCCATACTCACAACCGACTGTTTTCTTTTCATGCCCCTACTTGCAGATTCAGGCTCGTCTGAGACGGCGCTTTCCAACTGTCCGGACTAAATTGAAAAGATGGGCTTGGCGACTTTGCTTTTTCACAGTCTTAAAAGAGATTGAGCCAACAGCCTGCCAAGCCCCAGTTGGTTACGAGATCAGCGTAACGCAACACACCTTCCAAGATACAATTTGAGCCAGTGCGGCAGCCAAATTTTGAGCCACTCATTTCCTGAATATTTCTTTCCCTTTCACCCTTAAAAGCCTTACTCAGCGGAAAGCCATAAGTGTCAAGGATAGTCCCATAAGCGAATAGGAGCATCCAATGAGTGAGTATCCTTGATACTTATGGCTTGAAGCGTATCATCTTGATGGGGTGAAAGATTCAAGGCGGCTCAATTTTTGATTGCCGTTTTGATTAAAAATGGCTCAAAATTTGACTGCCGTTTCCAGGACAAGCCGATTTAGGTGGGCTTGCCCATGACCCCAACATTTGCCCTGTCTGCCGCGCCGCCCTAGATGCTGGCCAGCAGCTAAACGGCATCACCCTACCGGATCAGAAAAAGATTATCATTAACCCCAATGCGCCTGAGTTTGATAAAACCCTGAGCCATGAACTGGTACATGCTGCGACCGAGAATGACGGCAACTCTCAACAGGAACAGGGCTTTGCGGACGTGGTAGGCAATATCATATTGCCAGCCGGATCGAGGGGACGCCTCTCCCAGGCAATGATGCGGATATTTTTACCAGCAAGATCAAGAATTATGCTGGCCTCTAAACCCCAACAATGATATTCTGAATTCCTTGAGACGCTTGGGCATCAATATCTAACACCTTCTTACATCCTAAAGCCAGTTTTCAGGGCGGATCACTTTTGCTCCGCCATTTTCAACAAAAGCGGATCATTGTTAATATGCGATCTCCACCCCAACAGCTTTTTTGAAACATTTCATTGTTATTGGTGTTGCAAAAGGTTTGTCCAATGATTGCAAACGGCAAATAAAATTTGACTGCCGTTTCCACTCTACAAGGCGCATTTCTCCCGGTGATACCTTTCTAGTTGGTGCCGGATCTGTTCCGGCAGCTTCTTTTCTAATTTGAGTTCCCGGATGGCCTGGCTGTAACAGCCTGCCTTATCGGTATTGATTGTTCCTGGCATATCCCAGTCCTTGCGCTTATAGAGCAGCGGGTATGGGAGAGATAAAAGTCAATGGTGTCGCCTCGGGCATCCACGGCCCGATACAGATACTTTCATTGCCCTTTGACCCGAATAAAGGTTTCATCCAAATGCCAGCTTGAGCCGTTGCCTGGCTTGATAAACCACTTCAGCCGTTTCTAGAGTTCTGGGGCATAGTACTGAACCCAGCGGTAAATCGTGGTGTGATCCAGTTCAACGCCGCGCTCTTCCAGCACTTCTGCCAGTTCTCGGTAGCTGATACCGTACTTGTCCACAGCCGTTGCCTGTTAGGACTTACGGAAGTGGATGCCCTTGGGTGCAGTATCAGCGCACCGCTCACAGAATAATATCGCCCTGAAAGTGCCGCCATTTGAAATCGTTTATGAGGATCATCCTTTTCTGGGGTGTCTGAAAGTATACTTTACCGGACGCGGCGGGCATTGCTTGAGGCCGAGGATAAAGTCCTTCATTGCTGGTTTATGTGTTTGATGGCTCTTTCCATATCCATAAATTTCTGAGGACTCTAACGCTTTTTCTGGCGATTGGCCCAGGCGGTTGACCTGATGTTGAGCAACGACGCCACCTGTACGATTGATGCCTTGCTCACAATGAACAAGTACTTTCTTGCCCTGTTGATGAGATCTATCGATAATGCTTTGGATTTGACGCATTTTCGCCGGAAGGTCAGGAGAGGCGTCAGTACTTAGCGGAACGGGATGGTAAGTGATACCAAGGGCATCGGCCTCATTTTTTTCCCAGTCCCGGCGCATTTGGGGCGTCTTGTTATTTCGAACATCGATAATGGTTGAAATATCGTATTCCTTCTTTAAACGAGCCATATTGCTGCGGGCCTGCGCAGGTGTTTCAGCTTCAGTGGTGGGGGCGGCGCCCCGATATGTCATCTCATCCACTTTGGCAAAATTTCGCAGGATCGGATCTTGCGAAGGATCGTTTTCGATGCCGCCAGTATCTTTAATGCGATGATTATCTAACCAGGTATTCCTTCGCAGTTCCTTACCAGCAAGGGCTTTATCCCAACCAAATCGTCTGGCTATGGCATTCCAGCCCTTTTGGAAGAACCAGAGATCTTTCTCGTAGTTTTCTTTACAGCCAGCAAAGGAATCGTCAATCGGCTTCATATCGGCAGGGCATGTGGATGAGGTGGGATCTCTCCAGAGTTCTTCCGCTGAAGGCTTTATGGACAATGGAGACAACACGGACTTGCCTGCTTCTGGTCGTATATGGCCCTTGGGGTTTAATTCGGCAGCAGGCTCCTGAATAAGCGGGGACGTTATCCTTCGGCTTACAGGGTCAAATTCAGGAAACAATAAAGATGGGTCGGACGGGCAAAGGCCTTTTGAGGCAGCCGCCAACGTACTGTTTGCAAATTGTTGCGACTGATTTGCCGCTGCTGAATCGATCAGGCACACAGGTTGTTGATTCAAAAGACTTTTGCCCAATGTGTCGATGCCCGCG
Organism: Candidatus Melainabacteria bacterium; assembly: GCA_902168245.1. Taxonomy (GTDB): domain Bacteria; phylum Cyanobacteriota; class Vampirovibrionia; order Vampirovibrionales; family Vampirovibrionaceae; genus Vampirovibrio. The sequence continues at coordinate 2,642 of CABHPA010000147.1, read as the reverse complement.
CCCAAAACCTTGGAGCCGCCGCTTACAACTTTTGGCGCCGAATCAATTGGACAAAAATCTTTTGAGGTATTGGTCAAAATTCTGCCCATCAGGTTAGGCGACTGGTTAGCGGCAACCGATGTCTTCAGTGTGTGCACGAACTTGGGTGCGGAATCAACTATCGCAGCTGCCGCCACAGTTTTTACAACGGAAGCACCGTTTAGAATTCTTCCAGTTGGCGGTTCCCATACAATCAGATCTTTCGTAACGGCGGCTTTTGCGGCTTGCGTACCGGAAATTCGGCTTAAGCCAGAGCTTAGCAATGATTTTACCGCTTCAACACTGGGAACTTTTTTCCAGATTAAACCAGACGTCTTGGAAACCAATTCCACAACTATGGGCCTGGCGCTAGGCACAAGACGATCCGCAATGATCCCGGCAGCTAATAGGCCGGCGCCTGCCAGGGTGTTTCTATGGGTCAGCAGGCTCCAGGTTCCATGGGCAATATTGTTGAGATATCCTTTACCCTCCTTCTGCAGTAACTGAACACCTTTTTTCTCGGCCTTGGAAGCTTCTGCGCTGACATTCCCCGCTCTCAGAGGGGCTTTGTCTGTAGAGATAGAATCTGGGATGGGAGAATCTGTCATTGTAGGCAGCAGGCTTGATGCATCATGGTTAATTGTGATGGCTTTTGGTCTGGCTTTATCAACCATTTCTTTATTTTGACTAGTTTTGGTAATCTGGCGATAACCTAGATACAGCATGCTAAAAAGTCCAACCCCTCCTAAAATAGGTAACAGCGCATTGCTGCCGCTGCCTGCCTGAAGCGTTTGCTGTTGGCTGAGTTGCATCTTTTGACAATAATCGTAATTGCCGACATTGCTTTTCCTATTTAAGATATATGTCGGGTTGGTTCCTATGCCAACGGAAGGCGGGAGCGTAGTTGAATTGTATATACTCATGGAAAGCCCTTTAGCCTGGAAAGGTGATGAATTATAAAAAACAAGTCACCGTAAACGGGTGCTGTTTAACTTTTGTAAATTACCCAGTTGTTTTAGCAACTCGAATAGGGTACCAAAGCCACTTGTAAACAATTTTGGCAAATACAGTCGCCGGAAGAAGAGGAGGGCAAAGGCATTATATTGGGTAACCGATCACACCAACAATCACCATTATCCAGTTGGGGACCACAAAAGAATTCCGTCCCACAAGTGCTGCATTGTTTGATTCTTGCATGGGGAGGATATAAATCAGAAACCACTGGATCCAGAAAATTATTAGAAGGTTTAGGGCACAAGTTCAGACTCCTTTAACTGTAGACTCATTCAAATATTGATAAGTCATTCCGCCACACATGAATCATCCTAGCTGAAAACACGCTCTCTGGCTATTGACGGTCTTTGGGATGCTTGAGGCATTGTCGAGTGGCGAAACCTCGGCAGATGGGCTAGTAAATGGCATCGCGCGCGCAGCAGGGAAGCTATTGAGTTTTTTGGGTCAGCTCAATCGTATGCTAAAGGATTTGAGGTAAAGGTTTAGGTTAGGCTGGTCATTTCAGAGGGCTTGGCGAGACTGCCAGTGGCGGCTCCGAGAAGATGGCTGGCCACTTCTTTGTGTGGTGTACTAGAGCAGCCAGGAGTTTTTTGGCTGACAGTAGCTTTTGTTCGGTCATTTTGCGTTTCAAGCGTCCGCGAACCCGAGCCGCATTGAGTCCGGCACGGGTGCTTTCCGGCAGCAGTTCCCGTCCCATCTGGGATTATGCTCGTGTTTCAATCAGTCAACTACTACAATCTCATTAAATTCGTCGGATCCGAGGCTGTAGATTGCCTCGTTTCAATTGAGCCACGGCTCCTTGGAGTGCATCCGGCCCATCATCATAACTGGTCGGGAACAAGGTCAATTGATCCAGCAATCGAGGATGAATGGCATCGCTAAAGAGCAAGTACCCATTGGTAATGTCTGGTTCCAGAGTGGAAATGCGTTGGTACTTGTTCAAATGCTGGTGTACCCCAACCACCCGCAGACCAGTAGAGCCAGCGGATTCCTCAATTGCTTGGAGATAGAGGGGTTTAAGTAACTGTTGGAAGTGGTTTTCTTCCAGATACAGCATCTCAAAATCCCACTTGCGATGCATTTCCAAGGCCTTTGCGATCTGAACTGCGGGCGTAGCCTTTTCCAGATAGCAATCCAGCGCATACAGATACCCGTTTGTATCTTGCCCCACCACCACAATGGCCGCAAAATCAGGTTCCGTATGTTGACCAGGCTTTTTGCCCAAAGCCGGATCATGAAAGGCAATCACCCGCTCCAACGAGGCCCAGGGCATCTGTTTTTCGGATCCATCCAGCCATAACAATCCTTCCTCGGTCATCCGAAAGCGTTTGGCCCGGCTCATATCAAAGAGCTGCCGCTCTGGATCCAGGGGTTCATTCTGTTTTTCACTGTAGAAACTGGCTTGTCCCTCATTAATGCGCATTTGCATTAACTGGTAATAGGTTTCCCCTTGCGGCCAGAGTACTTGCGTCCCCATCAGCAGAGCCTCCTGATTAGCGTTAAAAAAGGCTTGCGCCTCCTCTTGACGATTTGGATTGCTCAAATCCGTATAGATCCCCTTCCAGCTTTCCCAAAGGGATTCATTCTCAGAGAAGCGCTCCACGGCCTGG
>CABHPA010000146.1 GCA_902168245.1 Candidatus Melainabacteria bacterium | reverse complement strand
TAATATGCGGTGTGCTGTACATGTAAAAATAAATTGAGCCAATATCCCGCAATGCGATTTCAGCCCCTTCGTACGGGCTTCTGTCACCGTATACCTTGATACGGCCTGCCGCCAAACCACCATCCACAGCCAAAAGCGACCCATAATCCGTTTGCTGGATCGCATGGCCGACCTGCTGAACAAGATCGCCGCCCGAAAAACCAAATTTCAAACCCGGACTTAAGCTTTCCGCATGGCTATCTGGCTGTGCGCCAAATGCCTTAACAGGGAAAGATTTTGACAATTCCGGCATTGCCCCCCATTGCGAATAACTTAAGCCTGGTGGTAAGCCTTTCACAACTGAGCGAGTATTCAACGCCTCTTGCTGACGCGATTCCTTGTTGTTCAAATAGCTGACAATCGCCTCAGTCTTTTTCTTGTTAAGCCACGGAATCAACAATGCAGCCGTTGCCGTTGCCAGAACCACGCTGATAAACGCGCCAATTGTCTTGATTTTTGTCAGTGATGCCCGATCTGCCGCATGACGGGTAAACCGTTCCGAAGGTAACAAGTCAACACTTTTTCGGTTCTTGTTAAATAAGCCCCAATCCCATGCCGTTTCCGGGTTTAAATGCCCACTCCCCTTGAATAGCTCAGGTTTAATCCGCTTGTTGAACAAATTACTCATAAAGTTAACGCCATAAAGCCAAACGATGGCAACGGCGATTTCCTCAAGAAAGCGCTCCTGGAACTCCAAAAAGCCATTACGGCGAGCAGAAGATACAGAACGGCCAACCGTTGTCGAAAGCTCCAATGGCAAAATCGCCATTGGACCTTCTTTATTTGTGACCGTAAAGGCGCTCTCCAGCGAGGGAGACACGCTCCAACGACCCATCCATTGCGCAAATGCGCCAACAGGGCTCATACGTTCGTTTTGTACCTAAGAGTTCAGGGCTGGTCTAGGAGGAATTTTCATATTCCCATAAAGTCTCCTAAACCCCTGATTGTGTGAGTATTTGCCCACTTTGTAAACATAGTTTACGCTAGTGGATTCAGGATTTCACGCCATAGGGCAAAGCCACAATCACGTTTCCTGTCAGTTGGGCGCTCTCCTGTTCCGCCTTTGCTTTCGTTCCAGGCCAGTACAGCACGCCTTTATCGAAGTATATAGACACATCCGCAGGCAATGGCAATGCCACTTTACCGGCAGCGACATCATGCATGGTTTCCAAGTATTGACGGGAATTGCCAATATCATTCCAGTAACCCTGAACCTGCTGTGCCCAGAACGGATGCTCTGCGGAAGCCTGCTCAAGGACTTTGGGGAAGATGTTCTTGGCAAAATCAAGCTCTTGTTTGCCGGCCTCGCCCATCGCTGTATAGACAGACAAGATGATGGGATACGCTTCAGGCGAGAAGATATAAAAACCGGTATTGGCAAGTGTGGACTTATGCTCACCTTGCTTCGGCTTTTCCTGGAAGAATTGGATACGGCCAGAAATGCCTTCCGCCTTATCTGTCACAATAATGCCAAACTGATCGACCTGGTTCTCAGGGACTTCCATACAACCAATGGTTACCAGGGCCTTGCTTTTCAAATGTGCCTGGTAGAGCTGACTAAAGTCTACATCTGTGACGGCATCACCCTGTACTACAAGAGTTGGCTTTGAAGGGTCAAAGCCAAACTTTTCAGGAGACTCCAGCAGTTGTCGCAACGCACCAGCAGTACCGCTTGGGGCAGCCTCATCAATATAGGCAAGCTTACTTGCTTTAGCCTGTTCAGTTTTATTGAGGCCAGCCTTTAAGGATTCCGGCTTAAAGTAGGTATTGACGAATAAGCGGGTATAGCCGCTACGAAAGAGGTTATCAGCAATGGCTTGAATGACGGAGGTATCACCGAGCAAAGGCACGGCAGGCTTGGAATAGTCCGTATTATTCCCAGAGACTGGCTCAAAACGGGTTGCAAGACCTGCACCCAAAATCATCGTCTGAAGGCTGTCATCGGTGGCATTGGCTTTAGCGACTGGCTTAGCGGAAACAGCTTTCTGCTGGGGAATCGCCGCACCGTCCATAGCAACCTTCACATTACCAATACATAGTTCACCGCCTGGCAATACAAAATATTTCACACCAGTGGTCTTGGAGCTAACAATGGCAGCAGTGCCGCCTTTCCCCTTAAATGCGTCTACAGTAACAGCGCTATCAGCAGACAGCGTCAGGCTGCCAACCTTGGTATTGGCTTCCAGATCTTTAATGTCGAACTGTTCGGGCACAGAAGTGGCTTCAATGGCCAGACCCGCTTTATTCGTTACTGCTTGTGTCACGTGCAATACCTCTGGAGGCTCAATAATACTTTCAGATTCCCATATTCCAGCCCCCATCACGATGAATGGACAAAATACGGGACTCTTTATTTTAGACAAAGCGCAGGCGGAACGCAAAAACCTATTCGGCAAACGTTACGTTGCTTTCTAAAAACCTACCGCCACTCGCACAAAAGCTGGCAAAATCTTTTTTATCTGTTTAGAAAGCAATGGGAACATTGCATACGAACATACGGAGCTGATATGTTAGATATCATACGGAACAACAATCCCAGGAAACGATTGAAATAACAGAGGTGACTTATGTCTGAATTATCACTGAACGATGTTTTACCCCAAACTGAAGGCATTGCCCTAAAAGAGCACTT
>CABHPA010000145.1 GCA_902168245.1 Candidatus Melainabacteria bacterium | reverse complement strand
AAGGCTTGAATGCTGGCTTTGACTTGAGCGGTCAGTGTGTTGGGTTTGGGAGTAGCCAGCTTTTTGCTGAGGTGTTTAGCAAGCTTGTTAGTAGGCGTAATTGACTTCACATCTCTCGGTGGTCTTTGGATAGGCTTCACAGCTCTTGCCGCTGCTTTTGGATCAATCTTTGCGACCGTTGACTTTTTCGGTGTAGGAGAAACTGATGTAGTTGCGCCGTTTGAGCGAGGCTCAAAGGCCTTGCAAAAAGCTTCAAATTCTTTCATAGAGTCAAAAGTGATGGGCATTGACATACTCCCTCTATCCATACGATTTAGGATTATAGCTTATCCAAGTTCTCAAGACCTTGATTCTTGGGAATCCTCTAAGCCTTAAACCAAATGCTCTACCATGGCTTGGGGAGACAAGACAGTATGGCCTTGCTGGCGGTAAACACTGCCTTTGACCACCCCTTCAATGCGTAAGTGTCCGCCCTGGTTATAGATATTTCCCTTGACCATGCTGTATAGAATGGCTTCCGTGCTTGGCTCCAGGTATAAATCTCCAATCAGATTGCCATACAACTCCAAGCTGTTATTCGATGTCACCGTGATGGTGCCATATACGGTTTCGGTTAGAACCGTATTCTGCGTAACTTTCAGATCCTGCTGGATCTGCTCCGCCAGAATTTGCATACCCCGCTCCTCTCTGGGATAAACCCAGCCCTTTATCTCAGACTATGAGCATTATTATATATAAAGACAATTACTGCGGCAATGGAGGATAACAAGCTTTTTACAAAGGCAGGTTGTGGATAATCTTGACAATTAGATTTTTGCTATTATTTTTGGGAATAGAAATGAAAGTCCTTGTAGGTTTATACTGTTCTTTTACCTTAGGGCTGAAAGAACAGCACACAATGGGCCATAAGTTGAAGAAAAGCTTGGATAGAACCATAGAATGACCGAATCTGTCTTTTACAATTCTCTATCTCAAATCGAACAGGAGTATTGGCATCAGCTGGCGGATTTGTTTCAGTTAGTTAATCCTCAAAAGCCAGAAAAAGGTATCCAGTCCCTGATTTTGAGAGCTCGAAAGTCATCCAGAGACAACCAGTCCAGCTTGGAACAGGAATTGGATGCCATGTTTCAAGGCGCCAAAGAAAGAACTCTTCGGCGAGTTGCATTGTTGAATGCATGCCAATTGTTGAAAAATTCATGTGATTAAGAAAATTCTCACGCTTGCAAAAATCCCTAAGCGACCTTGGAATGCATGAAGGGGGTATTTGTTTCTGCCAGAGAATGGTCTAAGTCTATGGAAGACTTTTTTCCAGCCAATGGACAGATACAGGCAGGCAATATACCTCACTATGTTGCTCAATGTGGTGCAGCCAAAATAAAGGCAAAGTTGTTCATTAAAATCCCTAGGAGTACCCTCATTCTTAAAAGGCTTTTGCAACACTATCCAAAGTTCTAACGCCTGCGTGCATACACACGCACATAATCAATACTGTAATAACTGGGGAAAAGCGTAGTTTCATCTGGTGAACCAGGCCAATTCCCACCAACCGCCAAATTTATCAGCATGTACATGCTTTTTTGGGGTATACCTGTTTTGGTTTGATACCTTACTTGTCCATCTACGTAATAAGTCAAAGAATCTGGAGTCCACTGAAGTCCAAAAACATGGAATCCACATGAAAAGTCCTGACCGGTATAAGTTCCTTGGCTACTCTTAGTGACCCCATATTCACTATAATGATTTGTCATATAAATTTTTTGTGGCTCTTGTCCAAGCAGCTCCAGAATATCGACCTCAGGAGGCCAAGTTTTTGAGTCTGGTAATAGCCAGAAGGCGGGCCATAAGCCTCTGCCTTTTGGAACTTTTGCTTTTATCTCAAAATAGCCGTAAGTTTGTGAAAATCTTCCATAACTGGAAATTAGACCAGAAGTGTAATTATAGCCATTCATGACTTTTTTATCTGCCCTTATTGACAGAATCCCGTTCTGAAATTCAAAGGCATTATCCACATAGTATTGGAGTTCATTATTCGCTGTATTGGTTCTCCCTCCCCAAAAATACGTATCCATCCATTTGGTGGCATCTAAGGTTGGACCATTAAAATCGTCAGAAAAAGTCAGTCGCCATTTAGAAGGTTGAGGAGGGTCTGCAACCGCAGAAAGTGGAAGCAGGGTAAGAATCAATGCGGCTTGAAGTATTTTTATGGTCAGCATTCGGAATTCTAAGAGTACACGATATCCTCTAGACATCTGTTTGCATCCCTCCCAGTCAATACTTATCTATAATTATACACACAATAGAAGTGCTGTGTCGCCAGGGATGTTTCTTTTACGCCATTTGAATCATGTTTAGCATGATGAAAGTAGCTTCTTGGTCATTGGCCTTTCTTGAAATACTTGATTTGTTTAGCTTTGCTTAACTAACTACGTGTGTTTATCATTTTTAGTCTCTTTTATCTTATTTCTTTTCATAGTCTTAATATTTTTATAATTTTTGTTTGACATTCAGGGCTATTTTGATAATCCTCATGGTTTCACCGTCCTAAATTGATATGAAGCCAGATGTCCAGATCACTTGTTCTCCCCCACAGCGGTCTCCTTCCTTCACTAAGCCTCCAGAATGATATCCGTTGTTCTGGTAAAACTGGTGCTACACAATTGGTATTAAAAAACCTTTTGGATAAAATTCTGGCAACACTCATAATTCTAATATTATCTCCAGGTCTACTCCTAATTGCTTTGCTGGTTAAGCTCAGTTCTCCAGGTCCTATTCTTTATAAGAGTGAGAGAATTGGATATGGTAAAGATACGTTCCATATGTATAAATTTCGGACTATGATCCATAATGCCGATCAACTTAGAAAGCAATTGCGTCTTGAAAATCAGCAAACTAACGAACTTTTTAAACTCAAAGATGACCCTAGGATCACCTCAATCGGCAAATTTTTAAGAGCATATAGTCTTGATGAATTTCCACAGCTGCTCAATGTTCTTCGGGGTGAGATGAGCTTGGTAGGGCCTCGCCCTTTTGCTCCTGATGATTGTCAGTTGTTCGAAGAGCCCTATTACTTAAGATTTATGGTTTTACCTGGCATGACTGGGGCGTGGCAAGTTGGGGGACGCTCTTTAACCACATTTCAAGAGATGTGTGAATTAGATATTAATTATATCAAGAATTGGTCTTTACTAGAAGATCTACGTATTTTAACTATGACCCTGCCTGCCATGTTGTTCTGCAAGGGCGCTTACTAGACTCATTCCACCGTATGAAACGGCTTGATATCCTGAATTGTTTGCTTTTTATAGCAATTCTAATTTACTTTCCGGTTTCACACAGTATGAGATTATTGCTATCCCCAAGCAGGAGTTTGCTTTACATTATGAAATTTCCATACTTATTGGCCAAAAAACAAGTAGGCCATGTCTTAATAGCCTTTTTTTCTTTTTGGATGTTAGGAGTTATGGCACCTGCCTCTGCAAAGCCAAGCTATGATGCTCATGTGACATATGAAGAAGGTTTGTATTTACTTGGGCCAGGAGATGTACTAGATATCAAAGTTCTGCATGAGCCTGATTACGCTCAAACAGATGTACTAATTCGCCCCGATGGGCATGCCTCCTTTATCGGTATTGGGGATCTGGACGTTAACAACCTTACTGTTAAAGATTTGACGAATGAACTTACCAGAGAACTGGAAAACACTTTGGTTAACCCACAAGTCACTGTTTCTATTGTTCATACACGTCCAGCCATCCTGTATCTTTCAGGCGCTGTGGTAAAACCTGGAATGTATCAACTAAACACAAATGCTAGTACAAAGGATCTACATATAAGCGGAGCAAATGAAGAGATTCGGACTGAATTGCGCTTATCTAATGTATTAGCAAATGCTGGTGGCGTTCGGATGAATGCAGATCTTTCCCATGTCCAGATTACTCAGACTGCAACAAAACGAGTATTGGATGTGAATCTTTGGGATCTACTGAAACAGCACAAAGCAGACTCCGATTTACTCCTTCAATCAGGAGATATGGTATATATTCCCGCTTTGGATAAGATGGCATTGAGCGATGAAGATTATCATCTTCTGCTTCAATCATCCATTGGCCCCAAGGTGTTCCATGTGCGCTTGTTAGGCGAAGTTAAAAATCCTGGTATCTATGAACTAGATGGAAATTCTCCCTATTTAAACTCTGCACTTTCAAAAGCAGGGGGAAATATTCCACAATCTGCCCGTACTGTGATTGCGATCCGTCGTTTTACGGATGAAAATCACTTTACCACCCTATTTGTTGATCCCAATAAATACGATATCTTACTTCGACCTAACGATGTGGTCTATGTGCCAGAGACTCGTCTTGCCAAATCAGGCCGCGTGATGGAGCAGGTCGCAAAAGTACTATCCCCATTCCAAACAACTGCAGCAGCGGCTGCGGGTTCGTCTCAGGTATTCGGCTTTGGCGGCTGGAAAAGAAGATTCTAGAATTTATCTAATGCAAGAATTCAAGCACGATACACAAGGATAATAATCCAATGCATAAAGCTTCTCAATATTTGTCAGGTTCATTGGAACAGCATTTTCTATCAAAATCTTTCAAATCTCAATTGATTGAAAATAAGCGGGTAATCTCGGCTATTTCACTATTTCTTGGGGCCGCAACTGTTGTTTACGCGTTTCTGATCTACAAACCGACTTATAATGCCAATGCAACAGTAATCATCAAAAACACGCCTTTTACAGGAAAGTTTGTTACCGAAGACAGTAACGAGGTAACAACTTCTCCCTTGTCAAACCCTGTTCTAAACACCATGAGTCTTCTCAAAACTAGTGCTATTCGAGATGGGTTATGGCATTACTTGCAAGATAGTAGGCCAGAGGAACTGGAGCGCTTGAATATCCATTCATATAGTGAGTGGAAACAGTTTTTTGGCAATGGAAGTAGCTTTATAAATAGTAAAAACCTTCTAGGAACTGATTATATTGAACTCAAGTTCAAGTGGGGAAAACCTGATGTGGCTAAAGATGGCTTGGTAGCGATCCTGAATGCCTTCAAAGATGCTAGCTTAAAGCTCAATCAGAATGAGCAGCACGAAAGAAGCAGGTACCTCAGTCAGAAAATCAAGGATGTTAACAATCAACTCCAAGATGTTCGAGAGCAAATCAACCAATTACAAGAGAAAAACCAGACTGTGGATCTTGAGACCGAAAAACAAGAGTATTCAAGAGGGCGGATTACACTTGCTCAAACTTTAAAAGAAATTGAATCCGAAGCCAGCTCTAAGCAGACAGAAGCCCGGCAATATGAAAGCCTCCTAGGAATGAACGCCAAAAAAGCGATAAGCGCTTCTGCAATTGGCGGTAACCCAACCATTACAGAATTATACAGTAGGCTCTATAGTCAGAATGAGCAATACAATGCTTTGAGAGCTCACTACAAAGATAATCATGCCAAAATGCAAGAACTGGATAAGCAAATCAAACAGATCGAACAAGATATTACGGCTGAAACCCATCGGATGGGTGAGGGTATTTCACCGCAAGGTATGGCAACCCCTTCGGCAGTCGTTGATCGCCCCCGCAGTGAAGCCGTGATTAAGATGATGGATGCCAAGGCTGAAAGTCAGCGGCTGCTAGCAAAAGCCAGTGTATTGCACGGTTATATGGCTAACATGAATCAGAAAATGGGAACAATGCCTCGATTTGAGAAAGAGCTTATTCCGCTCAAAGACCAAGAAGAGTCACTTAGCCAATCCCTCAAAACTCTTAAACAAAAGGAGCTGGACGCAAATCTCAGAGAACTTCAAACTCTGAGTAATGTTTTTGTGATTGATTATCCTGATATGCCCATGAGTCCAAGCTTTCCAAACAGGATCCATGTATTGCTAGGTGGTTTGATACTCAGTATTACTTCGGCATTTGCCTTTCCATTTCTCAAACGTAAGCTTCAAACGACCTTGTCGATTAGCAACGAACACCTACCGCTCTATGAGCCACCGACAGAAACGGCGGTTAATGGTCACAGACTCAAATCTCAAAAGGTAGGCGCTACATCATATGAGTGAACTGCTCATAAAGCACTCGGGGCGAAGCCCATCCCAAAACACTTTAATTAGAGCTTCGATTGCTTTAATCGGTGGAGGTTTACTGCCGTTACTGCTCTTTTGGATGTTGCCGTTCTTTGGATTCAGTTTTTTGTCCAATCTGTTTTCCTGGAGCCATATCGCTGCTCTTTATCTGCTTATAATCTTTGGTACCGCTTACTGGTATGTAATTGATTTTATCCGTCCACGACCTCAAATACTCCTTTGCGCTTTACTGATCCTGCATCCCTGGCTCAGTTTTATTTCCTTAACCCTAAATGACCTAGGTATCAATAATTATTATACGGCCTGGATTTTTATTTTGTTCTATTTTCCAGCTGTTGTAATCGCATTAAGTCGTATAAGACAGGCCATTCGGCTGGTACCAAGCATTCAATTTCTTGTTTTGTTTACTTGTATTTTAATATGGTATTTTGCATTTTTTCAGCATCCCATTCTTGATCAAAGAACCGGGGCTGGTCAGTTTACCTTAGGCTTTTATTTTCTGTATGGTTTTGGATTTGATATTGCATTCGCAATAGTTACCGCAATAGCCTTTCTTGAACGAAAGTCCGAAGAGGCCCTGAAGCAAGTGACGGTAATTATTGCAATCAATGTGATAGTTTATGCTCTGATTGGTATTATTGCCTACCAATTTAAGCTGCTGATTATCGATGATCTTGGCTTACACAGAGCCAGAAGTATCTTTTATCATCCAAGTAACTTTGGGCACTATATGTGCTTGTCGCTATTGTACCTATTAGGTACCTATTTGTATTTTCTAAAAAATAAAGCAAGTATTGCACTTAAGACATTACTAATTAGCAGTCTGGTAATTGGTTTTGTTGGAACAATCCTGAGTTTTTCAAAAACAGCGATTGCGGCATTGATTTTTGTCTGCGTGTTAATGATCTTGCTGAACTGTGTGTCTTTTAAGCAGCTCAAGAATATGCTTCTGATTCTGGCAGGAATTGGTTTGATTGGATTTTCATCCATTCTGGTTTTTGAGCAGCTAAGTGATGTGCCAGTAGTGGAAGGCTTTGTCAAACGTATTAATGAAGGTAGCAGCTTGAACTGGCGAAACCAGATGGCTGAGAATCTTCTGGTGGACATGGATGAATCCAATTTGTTATTCGGCAATGGTATGTCTGCCTCCAAAGTCAAGCTTTCAGGAGTGCAAGGTTTTATTATGTTTCCCCGGGCTACTGGCAAAATTATGAAAGTGGTCCATGTGCACAATGGCTATTTGGCTTTGTTTTATGATTATGGGCTTGTCGGTCTCATACCCTTTTTCTTGCTAGTGAGTCTAATGATTCAACATTTATCCGGCCTCTTGAGAATAAGTGGGGAATCACCCCTTCGGGCCTTGTATGCCTTGAGTATTACCTTGATATTGTACTATCTGATTGGTTGCTTTTTTGATCCCCTCTTTGAACAATGGGAAATTCCCTTTTGGATACTATTAATCTCAATTCAAAGTTGTATCTCATTAGAAAAGCAGCCAAAGAGATATTCGGAATTGCCAGTATGAGCTTACAGCAGCGTTTCATTAAAGGGCTTATTTCCGGTATTGGTGGGACCGTGTTAAAAACTGCCCTGAATGTAGTGTTTGTCCCTATTATTATCTCATATCTGGGTGCAGAGCATTTTGGATTTTACACCCTTTTAATTGTACTGACAGAAACATTAATCACTTTGGATTTGGGGCTTACAGCTGGATTGATTCATACTTTAACATCCAGCCACTCTGTCGTTGAAGCCGATAAAAATAAAGAATACCTCTTTTTGGGCCAAGCCCTGTATGGCTTTTTAGCGATTCTCTTAGTCATCATAGGCATTTTAATTTCACCTTTCACTTCAGGCTGGCTAAATCTACACGGCGAACTCTCAAATATTGCCTATCTAACATTTGTTCTGATGTTTATAGATGCGGGTATCAATTTATATGGCGGCTATTACCGGGCTATTCTTATGTCTCATTCACTGTATCATCTGACAAATATGACAGAGATTGCTCAGACCATCTTATGCAACTTCTTAAGCTTTGGTTTGTTAGTACTCGGAAAAGGCTTAATTGAAATTTTTGCCGTTAGACTGTTGATCAGCTTGCTCATGAATGGATACATGGCCTATAAGGCCAGACAAATACAACCCGATGCCCTATACCCTGGCTACCATTTCAGTCTTACCTCCTTTAAGAATCTATTCGTAATTTCAATAAATTCTATGATTACCAAGGTATGTGCCATATTGGCTTATCGCTCTGATAGCATGATTATTGCAGGTAGTCTTGGGGTCAGTGCTGTTTCACTTTATTCCCTGGTCACGCGTGTATTTGGTCAAATTCCATATTTGACTACCAAGATTTCTGAAGGTATTTTCCCTATATTCTTAAAAATGGACTCTGGCACTGATCCACAACGAACCAGAGAATTCTTTTTGAGAACCAGTTGCTTTTTAAGCTTCTTCACCTCTGTCCTGCTCATTTGTTGTTATTTTTACTATCCATTAATTTTTGATTTCTTGTCTAAGGGCAAAATTGAAATAGCACCTACAATGCCGATTGTTTATGCCATTATTCCCATTATCTGGACTTCTGCGATGATCTCGCCAGCAGGCAATCTGTTGTTTGCCAGAAAACGATTTCAGTACCAAACCACGTTGATCATTTTAACTTCCATCTTAAATTTTGGATTAAGCGTCTTTTTTGTCAGGACATATGGAGTTGTGGGAGTCATTCTGGGTAGTATTTGTACCCATTTTATCTCCCATCAATTTCTGATCATCCCGAAAGCCTGCCGTGAAGTAGGGGTTTCTTATATTGAATATTTCAAAGAAGTACACTTAGCGAATGTTCTCACTTTTATGGTGTGCATAATGAGCATTTACCTTTCGCATTTGGTGGTACCAGAATCGTATGCGACTATGACTATTACAGTCGCACTCTCATTAAGCCTCAGTTTCATTGTTTGGCTCTACACCAGTGCCTCCGTTATGGAGAGAAATATTGTACTATCCAGATTCCAAGTCTTAAAAAAACGTTTTTTTCCTGTCAAAGCATATGATGCTTCACTGCCTGCAGCCACTGCTATTGAGGAGAATTGATACTTGCCGCCATTAGTCTCAGTGATTTTACCCGTTCATAACGGACAGAGAACGCTCAAGGAGACCATAGACTCAGTCTTGCGTCAAAGTTTTCGGGACTTTGAACTGATCGTAGTTGATGATGCCTCCACAGACAGCAGTATAGACATTATCAATAGTTTTCAAGATCCCAGAATTAAGTATCTCTATCGTGTGAACAAAAATGTCGCCTGTTCTCGGAATCAGGGAATAAAAGAAGCACAAGGTAAATATATATCTTTTATTGATGCAGATGATCTTTGGACCGAGGATAAAATCGAAGAACAGGTATTGGCTCTAGAGGCAGAGCCTCAGGCAGGTGTTGTATATAGCTGGACAGAATTTTTTGATGATTGCAAGCGTTATCCAGGCTCTCAAATTGATTACCAAGGCAAAGTATATGACAACTTAATACTGGAAAACTTCATTGCAAGTGGTTCCAATATATTGGTTAAAAAAGAGGCTTTGGATACAATCCATGGCTATGATATAGAATTGCTTTCTTGTGCAGATTGGGATTTATATTTGCGACTTGCAGCAAAATATTCCTACGTTGTAGTAAAAAAGTATCAAATCTTATACCGATTATCATCTAATTCTATGTCCTCAAATCTGGAAAGAATTAAAAAATATAGTAATCTGGTTTTGGACAAAGCAATTCCTTATACCACCCTGCCAGAAAATAAAGTCAGAGCTTTCAATCTACTTGCTACCGCAAACATTATGGTTGCTCGACTTGAAGAAACCAAACTCGCACTTGACACATTAACAGTCTTACTAGAAGCTCTCCGTTTATACCCTCAATTACTTTTAATCAATCGAAATACTCTGCGATGCCTCGTTAAGCCTCTGTCATTGATTATTTTGACGCCTAAGTTGTATCTTTTATTAAAAGACTTTCAATTTCAGAATGTACATTCATAAGTACACTAATTAAATTTTGAGAAACGCAAGCATGCCTTTAATCAGTATCATTATCCCTGTATATAACGGGGAAAGCACAATCCAGGAAACCATTTGTTCTATCTGGGCACAGACTTTCCAAGATTATGAACTCATTGTCGTTAACGATGGCTCAACAGACAGTACACTGAGCATCCTTCAGACCTATACAGATCCAAGACTCCGGGTCATCAGCACAACAAACCAAGGACTCGCCGCAACTCGAAACGTAGGAATAAAACATGCCCTAGGGAAATACATCTCTTTTATTGATGCAGACGACCTTTGGACTCCCGATAAGTTAGAATCCCAGCTAGATGCGCTGCTCAAGGATACCACTGGGGCAAGTGTTGCTTACAGTTGGACTTCTCCCTTTGAGGAAGGCATCGTCTATTCTCCCAACCAGACTCGTATATGCGGCTATGTCTATGAGTACCTACTATTGGAGAATTTTATTGCAAGTGGATCCAATATATTGGTAGAAAAAGCCCTAATTGATGAAGTGGGTGGTTTTGACGAAGAGTTGCGATATTGCGAAGACTGGGAATTCTATCTGCGCCTTGCAGCAGTATCACCCTTTGTAGTCGTACCCAGAGGACAAATTTTATATCGAATTACCTCAACCTCCATGTCATCCAAAGTAAAGATGGTCGAAGATAATTGCCGACTTGCTTTGGGACGTGCTGCGAGATTCAAAAATATCGCGGTTTCCAAAGTTTATGGCTATATGTATATCTCCTTAGCCAGAGTTTTTCTGTCCAGGGCAGGCCAGATCAAAGACTTAGTTCCGTCAATTCGGGCGCTCGCTCTTGCATTTATAAACCACCCATCCGTTTATATACAAAGCATCCAAGGTTGGAACTGCATGAAGAGCCTTCTCTACAAATCGGTTCTGCTTGCTTTCAATCTTAAACGTTCAGATATTCGGAAGTTTTCGCCTAGAATACCTCAAGCTGCTTGCAATTAGCCTCACTATAGAAAAGGTTTTAGATTATGAACCCTACACTTCATCAGACATTGGATCGTCCACTGATATCGATTGTGGTACCCGCTTACCAGGCAGAAAAGTATATTGCAGCCACCATTGATAGCGTACTTAGGCAAACATACTCTCACTTTGAACTCATCATTGTTGATGACGGCTGCACCGATCAAACGGTACAAATTATTAAGAGCTATCATGATTCTAGAATCAAAATTGTAAGCCAATCCAACCAAGGGCTATCTGCGGCCCGTAATGCAGGAATATTGGCTGCCAAAGGAGAATATGTTGCTTTCTTGGATGCAGATGACATATGGTTCCCTAACAAATTAGAAATGGATCTTAATACGGTACATCGTTACCAGGACCCAGTCTGTGTGGTTTTCAGTGGCCATTATTGTGTGGATGACAATTTTAGATTACTAAACATACCCAAATGCCAAACCGAACCCGATACGACATACAATACCCTACTTCGTAATGGAACTGTTCTCCCAAGTTCTCTATTCATTCATAAAGACATTTTGGCTGCAGTTGGGGGATTTCCGACAAGTGATAAAACTTTTTTTGAAGATAGAGCCTTCTATGCTCGACTCTCCGGCCGGTTCCCATGTTACCCTACCGGTCATAGACTAATCCTTTACCGTCAATCCATGGGTGGGCTGGCATTAAAACCTTTGCTCAATTATGATCTTGCCCTTCAGGCTGAACAAAAAACAGTCGAGTTTTATGAGGGATATGTCAGCTCTGATCAGTTTAAAGAGTTGAAAGCTTTTCATACTCGTTCGCTATTAAACCGCTTTTTGAAATGCAACCTCTTCGACTCAGCCAAACGATACACTGAACATATGCCTGTGTCATTGTTAATCGGTGATATTAAAGGCTTCCTAACTATTCTATCCTTCATACTAAACATAAATATGATCTATTACTGCCACATAGGACTGCAAATGCTCCTACAGTATGCCTTTTTTCCTTGGTGGCATTTTGAATGTGCCAAAGCATTTAAAAATACCATCAAATCTAAAGTTTCCCTTCATTTTGAACCCGCTTTTAATCAATAAGAGTATTGCGTCATGAGCATTGAACCCTCCCCACTAATTTCCGTTATTATCCCCGCCTATAATGTTGAGAAGTATATTCAATCTGCTATTGAGTCGGTTTTAGGACAAACCCTGCAAGACTTTGAAATTATCGTTGTCGATGATGAAAGTCCAGACCAAAGCGCACAAATTGTCAAAAGTATTGCAGATTCTCGTATACGCCTTGTTCAGCAAAAGAACAAAGGCCTCCCAGGAGCAAGGAATGCAGGTATTCGGGTGGCTCGGGGGCAATATCTGGCTTTCTTGGATGGAGATGACGCCTGGCGCCCGGAAAAGTTACAACGTCAGCTAGCGCACTTGACGAGACATCCAGGAGTGGGCCTTAGCTTTACCCGTTCCGAATTTATGGATCATACTGGAAACCCCATGGGTGTTTTTCAAATGGCCAAAGTCACCAATATTAGTTTTCTTGATTTAATATGTACAAACCCGGTAGGCAATGGGTCATCTCCAATGATGCGAAGATCATTGATAGATGATTTGGCATTTATTAAAAATCCTGAGCAAAATGCTGAGTGCTGGTATTTTGACGAAGACTTCCGAAACGGAGAGGACATTGAATGTTGGACAAGGGTAGCAGCTCTTACCCATTGGAAGATTGAAGGGCTAGGTGAACCCCTTACACTTTACAGAATTAATGCCAGTGGATTATCGGCAGACATATTAAAGCAGTATAACGCTATCTTGGAAGTTGTTGATAAAACACGCACATTCAATCCATCCCCTTTAGCCGTTTCAGAGATTAGCCTGGCAAAAGCTTTTATTTCAAAATCCACGGCTAGAAATGCGATTCGATTTAAAAATGGAAAAACAGCTTTGCAGCTTATGTTAAAGGCTTTCTCTTACGACTCAAGTATTCTTTGGAAATCCCCCAAAAGTACTTGCTTGAATCTAGTTGCTGCACTAATGCTGAATATCATTCCTTCAGAATTGTATTTAAAATTTGAAGCCCTAGCTCAACGACTGATCGGCTCGCAGCAGAAAAGGTCTATTATACAGGCTAATTCTTTATAGAATGAGACGGAAGATATTATTCTTAGAGGCTGTATTCACAGATTGGTTAATCGCTTGAGCAGTAGTCTGGAATGAGCGAGAGTAACAAAAGCCTCTTCGGAGGCTGTGGTTATTTCGTAATCTTTGGACAAGCGTCTAAAGGGGTTCAGCCAGGCCAGCGTTCGCTCCACAATCCAGCGTTTAGGCAGAAGCACCCAGCCTGCTGGCAAGCGCTCAACAATCTCAACCAGGCACGTTAGATAGAGTTGCACGTAATCAACGAACGTTCCCCGATATCCCGCATCCGCACAAACACCAAGCAGGCTGGGATATTTACAAAGAGCCTCTTCAAAAACAAGGCAGCCTGCGATTGTATCGTGTTCATTGGCGGCATGAACTTTCACATGTAGCAGATGCCCCTGTGTGTCCGTGACAATATGACGCTTACGACCTTTTACTTTTTTTTCCACCGTCAATGCCTCGCTGTGCGGCATTTCCTGTTGTCCTGGCACTCTGTGAGTCAATCAGTGAAAAGCTTGGCTGTGCGTTTCGCCCTTGAGCCACACGACTCCTGCTCACTAATCGCTGCAACAGTTTCTCCCAGATTCCTCGCTTCTTGGCACGGTGGAAAAAGCTATGAACGGTAGAATACGGCGGGAAATCACTCGGCAACATCCGCCATTGACAGCCCGTTTTCGTTAAATAAAAAACAGCGTTCAGCAAATCACGAAC
>CABHPA010000144.1 GCA_902168245.1 Candidatus Melainabacteria bacterium | reverse complement strand
GTGGTGGTGGTGGCGGCGGCGGCGCCATCCTGATCGCTGCCAACGGTATAGTGAATGTAACGGGCTTGATCAAGGCTCGTGGTGGAAATGGAGGGAGCTTGTATGGTGGTTGCAATAACGCTTTTAATGGCGAATTGGATGGGGGCCTAGGGGGCGGTGGATCGGGCGGCATGATCCGCGTTCTTGCTCCGACGACATTATTTTCCGGAAGTAATGTGGACGTAGCCGGTGGCGCGGGAGGATGCCGTGACAGCGGCTTCGGGGGAGGCCATGGCGCGCCCGGTCGGGTCAGCGTCGAAACCATGCTCGGTGGAACATTAAATCTAAGCATTCTACCCAGCCTGTCCATCACCAAGGTCGGAGACGTTGTTGCACCTCCCGTACCGACAGGTGCCGGTGACGTGAGCCTGCCGTTAGCGCTTGCAAACCCGGTGACGGTTAACGTCGAGGCCCGCAACATTCCGCTGACGGCAACAGTCAAGGTCATGATGGTGCCGGTCTATAGCGGTGCAAACGAGACAGCCACTGCCGGTTTGCTGTCGGGTAGTTTCGAAACAAGCACAACTTCTGCCAGCGTCAATATTCCGACGGGCCCAAGTGTGCTGACAGCATATGTTACCTACACGCTGAATGTAGCGATGGGCAATGCCTTGGCCGTCTATGCCATGGGCGAGCGTGTTGAAAAAGTCACGTTGAGCTCAAGCATGGGGTTGGATGCGGAGGCAACGCTTATTACCGTAAGTGGGAAGGAGTTCAAGGTTCATCCTTCGGTTCTCGCGGTTTTGCCTACGGCTTGATTTTCGGGTGCTCTGAGTATGCTGCCTATCCATCGCTTGCTGAATGCTGGGACCTTGTCTCGCGTACGCAATGTATTGTCGTCCCTCATCCTACGTGCGATTGCGGCAGCTATTCTGACTGCCGGTGGCCTATCCGTTCTGGCTGCTGAGCTTCAGATATCCGATGGTGTCGTCGTTAAGTTCGCGCCAGGCGCGCAGATGGTTGTACGCGACAAGCTTTCGGTGGGCAGCGGAGTAACGCTGACGAGCCAACGTGATGATTCTGTGGGCGGGCAGAGTAATCCAGCGCCTCAAGTGGCAGCAGCCGGGGACTGGAAAGGGTTGCGCTATGAGGCATCTGCGGCTGCATTTGGTGCGGTCAGCCTGAACGACTTGGCTGTTCGCTTCGGTGGCGGCGCTGATGAAGCCGCTCTGACGATACGCGGCTTGAGCCCCACGATTCAGTTCACGCAACTCAGTGACAATGTGCTCGGCCTTCGCCTGCTCAAGCAGGCTGCACCCAGCATCAGTGGCAGCAGTTTTCTGCGGAATGCTGTTGGCCTTGAGGCCGATAATGGCAGCACGCCCGTGCTCAGCAGTAGTCAGTTCAGTGGAAACACGACGCTGGCCATTCTTAACAAAACGCCGGCCAATGTCATCCAGGCGACTGGCAACTGGTGGGGTCATGTCAGTGGCCCACGCGATAGCGCCGGCAATCCGGCTGGCCAGGGCGATGCGGTATCCAGTGGTGTCAACTACGGTAGCTATCTCAATGCTGCCCCCTTGCTCAATCCCTCTATTCGGTTGAGCGCACCTGCATCTCATTATGAGCAGCGCAATATCGGCCTGGAGCTTTCCTGCATCAATGCGGTCGAATATCGGGTTGCCGAGAATGGCGCCTTCGCCGGCGTAAGTTTCCAGCCGATTCCGGGCGGACGCATGACGCTGGACTTCCTGGTATCCGCGGCTGATGGTTCCAAGAACATCAGTGTCCAGTATCGCAATGCTGCCGGCACCGTAGTGACGGCTAATCTGACGACACCGGTGATGGTGGATACTCAGGTGCCAACAGTCGCGATAACGACGCCCGCACCCGGCAGTGTCATAGCCAACAATATCTCCGTGGAAGCAACGGCCACGGATGCATCCGGTATTGACCGGGTGGAGTTTTATCTGGGTAGCCAGCTTGTGGGTACGGACACGGCTTCGCCGTACCGCTATAACTGGGACACGGCCGCCGTTGCAGACGGCCCATATGAATTCAAGGCAGTCGCCTACGACAAGGTCGGAAAGAGCAATCAGGCTACGGTTGCAATTACTTTCTCGCGCGTGGTTTTACCGCCTGATACCGAAGGTCCGCAACTGAGCAACGTCATGGTTGGCGGAGTTGCACTGGCCAACGGCCTTGTGCTGACCCGCAATACAAGCATTACCTTCAATTCGAGCGACCGCAGCGGGATATCCCGCATCGAGTTGTTGCTGAACGGCCAAGTGGTCGCGACGGCGAGCGGCAGCAGTTCCTATACGGCGCCTCTTGATCTTTCGAGTGTTCCTAACGGGAATCACGCGCTTGGCTTGCGCGCATTGGATTCGCTCGGTAACAGCAATATCGTCAGTTATGACGTCGTCGTTACACATGCTGTACCCAATGCCCCGGTGCTGACTCAACCGCAGAACGGTCTGGTTACGCGCACAGCCGCATTGAGCGTGGCTGGCACCGCACAAGCCGGAAGTACAGTCCAGGTCCTCCAGAACGGACAGAATGCTGCGAGCGCAGTAGCTGCCGGCGACGGTAGTTTTTCAGCAGGCCTGACCCTGGCCTCCGGAGATAACCTGATTCAGGCGACTGCAACGGATCAATATGGCACCAGTGCGCCGTCAGCGCCGATCACCGTAAAACTCGACGCCTCTGTACCGAGTGCGCCGACTAGCCTGACTGCAACATCTCAGGTCCAGGGCAAAATTCGCCTGACATGGGTTCGTCCTTCAGATGCCAATGTCGTTGGGTTCAATCTGTATCGTTCGGCATCGGCCTTCTCCGTGATTGGAGAGGCAGTCAAGGTGAACGGCGCTCCTCTTACCGGTACCGCCTATGACGACATCCCGTCAGCAGACGGCAGTTGGCATTACCGTTTGGTTTCGGTGAATGCGGTTGCAACCAGCTCGGACCCCAGCAATCTTGCTCAGGCGATTTCTGACGCCAAACTGCCCAAGGCAATGTCAATCCAGTACGTAGCGCAGGGCAAGTACGACGTGCCGAGTAGTCGCTACGGTCAAGGCAGGGTCGGCGTGACGGTAACCGTCAGCGAAGCGCTGCAAGGCGCACCGTATCTATCGGTTGTTCCTGCCGGCGGCCTGCCTTTGCCGGTGGATCTCACCAAGACAGACGACACGCATTATTCGGGGAGCTTCCTGCTGGATGGCAGCAGCGGCACCGGTGTTGCCAGCGTCATCTTCTCCGCGCGCGACCTCGTCGGCAATCGTGGTAC
>CABHPA010000143.1 GCA_902168245.1 Candidatus Melainabacteria bacterium | reverse complement strand
GGGGGACTCCACCCACTTTAGCGGCTGGCACAAAAAACGGAATGTGCTTTCATCCGCATTGGAAAACAAAGACAACTGGCGCGATCGTTTTGGCAAATGGCAGGAGAAAAAGAGCCTCCAGGCCATTCAGGCGTTTGAAAACACAACGCTCTGGATTAAAAAGGCCATTTCCACCGCCATGATGGTGTTAGCGGCCATTCTCACCGGCGTGCCGATGCCGGAATCCATCAAGAAGTTTATTCACCGTAAATTCTTTTTCGCGCCGCCCAAAATCTCCTCCATCCACCTGCTCAACTCGGAAGAATTGAAGCAAAGCATTCTGGAAGTCAACTTCCACCCCAAGGGTAAAAAAACGCCCAGCCTGAACGGTTGGTACATTGAAGCCCAAAAAGGAAAGCCTACCATCGTATTTTCCCACGGGCGGCATTGCAACATCAGCCAGCACGAATCGCTGCTCAACGAATTCCGTCGCAAGGGATACGGCATATTCATTTACGATTACCCAGGCTTTGGGCGCAGCGAAGGCAAACCGACCGAACAAGCCTTATACGAGGCAGGGCTTTCCGCCAGCAAGTTCCTGGCCAGGGACGGAGTGGCGGGGCTAGGCATTCCCTATGGGCAGCAGATTATCATGGGTCATTCGCTGGGCGGGGCCGTAGCGGTCGATGTGGCCAAGAAGCTCTCCCAGGACGAGCGCACCAAACCCATGGCCCTGGTGGTGATCAACTCGTTTACGGATATTAAAGAAGCCTTTGGCAAGCAGAAACAGACATTTAACCGGATGATCCAGAAGCTGTTTGACGAAGGCAAAATCGGCCTGGAGTTCAACTCCCTTGCCAAAATTAAAAACGTGCAGGTTCCGGTCATGGTTACGCACGGGCTGAAGGATCGGGTCATCCACAGCGACCTGGGCAAAACCCTGATGAAAAGCTATAAGAGTACTCACCCGGAATCAGGCCCGCTGGTTGGCAAGTTTTACCCCATGGCCAACTCCGGGCATTTCCTCAACGAAAAAGCCTGCCAGAATATTTCCAATAGCCTGGACAGCTTTTTACGGGAGGTTGAGAGAAAGGCCGCCCACCGACTGGCTTAGACCAACAGCCGCTTGAAGCAGTCAGACGCCTGGCAAGCCCCGTTTCGTTTTCATACGTAATTTTATCCGGAACCTTTTGTTTGCATTTGTCCTGAACGAGTACCGCCTTTGAAGATTAATACGCCGCCCCAGCTTTTCTCGCAAAGCCGCCCGCCATTGCGCCGCTGGCCGGACGCCGCTAGGCGCCAAGCAGAGACGTTCCCCAATTTATCACCTGCAATCACAAGCCTCGACCTGACGCAGAAGAACCAGCCTGCCCGGAATACCCAGCCCCTCCCCCTTCACTTTGGGCAAGGCCAAAACCAACCGGAAAACCCCACATTGCGCCGCCGGTTCCACCAGGCGAAAGACGCCCTGTTCAACCGGGTTCGCTTTATCGTGCGCTGGGTGGAATCGTGCTACGCCAATATTAAAATGGGTTTTGTGGTGTCCGCCTGTATTTTAACGTTCCTGCCAATTCCGGCGTTTGCCCGCCGTTATATTGAACGCAAGGCGTTTTTCGCGCCCATCATCTCCTCCGACTTGGGGCTGGTGAAAGACAAAAAACTGCGGGCCAAAATCAGCGAGCATTATTTCAACCTGCTCACCCAGTTTGAAGGGGAGCGCATGACGCTCAAATCAACAGGGGTGATCTGTAGCGCCGACCACGACAACGTGCGCCTGAACGGATGGCTGATTAACGCAAAGCCGGGCAAGCCCACCATATTGTTTCATCACGGGCGGGCCTCCAACATCAGTACCCTGGAAAAAGTGTTGAAAGTTTTAAGCGACCGGGGCTATGGGGTGTTTGTCTACGATTATCCGGGGTTCGGTCAAAGCGAAGGCCAACCCGACGAGGAAAGCGTTTGCAACGCCGGGCTTGCGGCCAGCAAATACCTTCAAAAAACCCTGCGAATTCCCCAAAACCAGCAGGTGATGATGGGCTATTCCCTGGGAACCGCAGTGGCCACGGATGTCGCCAACAAGCTCAACCGGCTGGGGCAACCGCCCATGGCGCTGGTGCTGGTCAACGCGTTTCCCTCCATCAAGTCCACTTTCATGTATCGTCAGCAGCACGATTATCCGGGCACCCAAAAGTGGTTTGACGCCGATAAAATCAAGTTGCGCTTTGACACCGAAAGCAAGCTGAAACAACTGCCCAACCTGCCTCTAATGATTTTACAGGGAGAAAAAGACAAGGACACGCCCATTCCCATGCTGCAAGAAATGCTGCAACGCATCGGCCGCCCGGTTAGCGCACTGGAACCATTAAAGGGCGCCAAGCACCGGCTGAATGAAGACAATTACCCTCTGGTAGGCAAACATTTCTCACAATTCATGGAGCGCGAGTTCCCGCAATCCGGCTAACAGCCCTCCGGCTTTACTCGCAACCTCCACAAAGCGTCAAAAAGCACAAAAACACATGGACTCTTTTTTCTTCTGTCATGCGGTTTCAACGTCACGCCCCTAACCCCTGGCTTAGCCCGTCGTGAACAGCTCCATACACCCTGCCATTTCAACTGCCTCCTGGCCTCCCAGGCCGCGCAAGCCATGGCCGCCCGGCCCTTCCGATTACGGCCAAAGCAAAGCGATTGGGCAAGATCGCTATATGGCCGCAGCAAAGCCAAACGGGCTTCACTTTGGCAAAAAAAGCCAAGGCAAAACCGCCAGGACGGAATCCGCCGGGGTGATGCAGACCCTGCAAGGCTGGATGGCGCAAGGTTGGCATTTCTTTAAAAAAGGGGTGCTGGGCTTTTTCCGGGGAATTGAAATCGGCTACGACAAGGTGAAAATGGGCATTACCATTTCCTTGGGGTTAATGACCTTTTTGCCGCTTCCGCAGCGCCTGCGCCAGTATATTGAAAGCAAGTTCCTGTTTGGCCCCATCAAGGCGTCCAATGTGTCGTTGATTAAAGACTCCCAGCTTCGCAAAAAAATTATCGACTCGACCTTCGATATGACCCAATTCCAGCAGGAATTGGGCAGTAGCGGCCTCAAGCTCAAATTCCCACAAGATGACGTGCGGCTGAGCGTTTGGCATATTAAAGCCAAAAACGGCATGCCCACGGTTGTATTTTCCCACGGGCGGGGCGGCAACAACAGCCACCAGGAGCATGTCATGAAGGCGCTCACCCAAAAAGGCTTTGGCGTAGTCATTTACGACTATCCCGGCTTCGGCCAGAGCAGCGGCTACTCCACCGAGTCGGGCTTGTTGAAATCCAGCCTGGCCACCTGCCTGTATGTGCAAAAAGAACTGAAAATCCCCATATCCCAGCAAATCCTGATGGGAACCTCGCTAGGCAGCATGGTTTCCACCGACACCGCCAACCGGCTGGAAAAAACGCCCGCCCTTTGCCAGGACGGCAAGCCTCCCATGGCGCTAATTCTGACCAGCACCTTCCCTTCGCTGAAAGAAGCTTTTGTGTACAAGCGCGATCGGTTCTTCAAGCCGCTGCGTTATTTTTTTAACGAGAACAAGCTCACCTTGCAGTTGAACACCCTGGAAGCGCTCCGAAAAATTCGCCAGACACCCGTATTAATGTTACAGGGCGACAAGGACAAGGACACGCCCGTTTACATGGCCCGGAACATGGCCCGGCAACTGCATCCCGCCATTCGCGCCAAATGCGTTTTACACACTTTAAAGAACAGCCCGCACCGGCTACGGGATCGGGCCTATTCGCAAATTACGACGGAGATGGCCCAGTTCCTGAAAGACCGGGGCCACCCGCTTCCACTTGACGCCCGGTAAAAAGCGGCCTGCGTTAACGTTAATAGGTTCCCGGGGCTGTGGAGGAGGAATCATCGCCGCCGACAATCGCCACGCCCGAACTGGTGCCGAGCCGGTTCACTCCCAGTTCCAGAAAGGCCAGCGCCTGCGCCCGGTTTTTAATACCCCCGCTGGCTTTAATGCCAGTGGTCGTATTGGACTCCGCTTGCCGCAATGTCCGGGCAATCAGGCGAACTCCGTCCAATGTTGCGCCATGGCCGCCTTCCACCATGCCGGTAGACGTTTTGACCATGCCCATGCCGGTTTCGGCGCACCATTGGGTGATTCGCACCGTTTCAGCGGGAGTCAGCAAATCAGTCTCAATAATCACCTTAATGGGGCGTCCCAAAGCCGCTTCAACGATTGCCAGCAATTCTTGCCGAACGATTTGGGTTCCCGCCAGCACATCCTGCTTTAAGGCCGCCACGTTAATCACCAAGTCCAGTTCATCCGCCCCGACATCAACCGCTTGGCGGGTTTCCGCCTGTTTTTCCGCAATGGAAAACTGGCCGATAGTGGGCTTGCGCAATTCATCCGCCACTTTGACCTTTTGGACAGGGAAACCAATAACCGTGGCCACCCGCACCGGGCTACCGGCCAAAAGCCGCTTAGCCTGCGCCACATGCCGGGGACGGACGCAAACCGCGTAAAAGCCATAGTCCATCGCCTCCCGGCAGAGGGTTTCAATGGCGCGCTCCTCGTCCTCTCCCGGCGCAAAGGTCAGCTTGGTATGATCGATGGCCTGGGCCAAACGCAGATCTTCTGCGGACAAATCTTCGGAAAGCGGGTTCTGGAGCGACATAGGGGCTTCCTTTCGCACGAGTTGGGTATATTGTGTTTCATTTAAGCATATCCGCTTAAGCAATCCGATCCAGCTTTCGTTTTAAACTGCGCGGCATGCTTTCGGCGGCAGACTGGCCGCTTTCGCTGCGCTGAGGCTGAACCGATCTTGCGGCCTCCTCGAAAACCGTCACATACGGCAGGTGATCAGACGCCTTGCTCCAAGGCTCCTGTTTGAAATCGCCCGCAACGTAGGCCTTTACCACCTGCTTTGCCAGCGGCCTGGAGGCAAACGTATAATCCAGCTTGCTGTCGGGGTATTGATCGTGTCCGCTGTGGGTGGGTTCCGCCTTGCCGTCCTTCAGCATCACCTCGGCCAAATCGGGTTCCGCATCATCGGTAATACGGGTCAGTTTGTTAATAACCGGCTTGCCGTACGTGGAATCGTACAAGGTATTCATATCTCCGGTCAGGAAAATATGGGCATCCGGCTCGCGCCGCAAATGCTTCCGCAGGATTTCGGCCATATTGGTCGCCTCCTGCAAACGCACCGGCGCGGTGTGGGCTTCGCCGCCATTCATGGACTTGCAATGGGCATTGTAAACCGTAAAGCGATAACCGCTATCCGTCTGGAAGGTTGCTTCCAGAAAATCCCGCTTACCGCCATATTTGGCGGATTTGCCAATTTCCTTCCAGTGGCTTTGGGATGAAACTACCTTGATATTCTCTTTGCTCATCAGGGCCACCTGCATGGGGCTTTCCGTTGAAATATGCCCGGTAACGATGTTGGGATAACGATTGTGCAGATGTTGCCGGTTGAATTCCTCCAGCAACTTGCGATCCCCCACCTCCTGCAAGGCGATCACTTCCGGATCTTCCGCCCGAATGGCCTCGGCCAGGGACTCAACCGCCGCTTGCGGCTTGGTCAGTTTGCCCTTGCCGGTTTTATAAAACTGTTCCGCGTTATAAGACATTAATTTTAGCCACGGCCTTACCACTCGCAACGGAGTTGGTTCCACCGGGGCAAGCTGCGAAGCGGGCAACTGGGAGTGTTCCTCCGGTGCCGTTTGCATCGGCAGGCTGGCGGGTTTGAGCCTGTCCGGCTTCAGGTTCCATTGAACGCTATCTGTCTGCGGGGCGGTTTTGAGGCCCAATAACGCAAATTGGCCCATTAGCGCCCGCAAATACGTTTTGCCCGGAGAAGCGGACAGTTCCCGGCACCGCAATGGCGGCAACCCAACCGATGTAACCTTATGTAGTTGCAACATGCTTCCTCATCCCCCTCATTCACGCAGGGCAGGCAAAGCCGCCGCGGCTGCTTTCCTTCTGCGCGCGTTCATCCCAATAAACCCACTAATGCGGAGCATATTAACACAGTAACCTTAAAAAACCAACTGGGACAACCCTGGCAGACGCATCCCCGAAATCCAGGCTTCAGAGGCCCGACGGGAAGGTTTTTCGAGTACTAAAAGAACCACTGCCCCAATCTAAAAAACGCAGAATTTATATCCAACCAAAATCCAGATGTCGTCTTAACGCCCTCTCTTTCATATCAATTCAGGCTAACGCTGTCCGAAAATTCACAAAAATTAATACTACTAACATCAATCCACAAATGATTGTTTTTATATAATCACAAGGGAAATTGGAAGTTTACAGGAAGTGTTTCAGACGGCTCGAATGGGATCGAACGTCGGGGATGTATCGCAGTTCGGCTCACAAACATGTTTGCCGATATTTTCCATCAATGATTTGACACCATGTCTTGAAGAGGACTGTAAGAATGAGTATGGGACAGGTCGGGGGGAATTACCCCTATGGTAATCAAGGCGATTACCAGAATCCGAATTATCAGCAACCGCGGTATTACCAACAGCCGCGGTACTACCAACAACCGCATTCTGCCTATTCCAACGGGTATGGGTATAACAACGGCTATACCCAGGGCCAACCGCAATACGGCTATGGGCAGCAGCCGCAATATACCTATCGGCAACCGCAACCGCAGCAGCCTCAGCCGCCCGTGGCAAGACAGCAGGCATACGTGCCTAGCTATCCCTCCATTGGCACCAGCGCCACGGTACTGAGCAGCAGCACCGTCACCGGGAATTCGAGTGTGCAAAGCACCAGCACCAGTAATAGCAATTCGGAAGCGCCCAAAACCTCTTCGGCCGGACCAGGCAAGGAGCTTGCCGCCGAAGCGAAAGCAATGCAAACCGAAGTGGCGGCGGATAACAAAAGCAAAAAAAGCGAAGGCGCCGATGGCGGTGGCGGCGATAACGCCAGCAGCGAAGGCATGAAAGCCGTTAGTGTGCTGATGACCGTCATCGGCGTGGTTACGTCTATGGACATGATTGCCAAGGCATTGCAGATAGCGGGCTTTGTGATGAAAACTGTAGGTACCGCCCTGGATGCGGCAGGCACCGCCATGGACGCAGCCGGTATGGCAATGGTGGTGGCGGGTAACGCCATGTTATCCAACCCGTTTACGGCTATACCGGGTGCCATACTGGTTTCGGCAGGAACGGCAATGAAAGTTGCCGGCAACGTGATGAAAGTAACCGGCAAAGTATTAAAAACCGTTGGCAACGTATTGGAAAAAACCGGAAAATTAATGGACAAAGCCCTGAAAGCCCTGATGCGGGGCGCCAAGAACGCGGCCCGCAAAGGGATGAATAAATTCCGCAAAATTAAGCAAATGCGGGCAGCCAAGGCCATGAAAGCGCGAAAACTAAAAATCAAGAAGCTGAAAGCTAAAGCAAAAACAAACAAAGCCGCCAAGGCAAAACTCAAAAAATCACAAGACAAACTCAGAGCCACAAAACACAAGCATAACAATCTTTATAAGAAAAGAATGGAAACCAAGCAGGTCATCAAGGCAAAACAAGCCAAAAACCAACAAGCGATGACAGAATTAAAAACCAGCGTCCGCTCTGGCGTTGCAAAAGCGAAAGCCGCACCCGGCCAAGCCGCAAAACGTCTACAAGCAGGCGCCACAAAGCAAGCCAAAAACTGGAAAAGCGCCCTTGGCAAAACAAACACCACAAAAGGCGGCGCGAAAGCATGGCCGAAACCGGGCGAAGCGCTCAGCAATGGTAAAAACGCCTGGAAAAAAGCAACCACCAACTCCCAAAAAACTAATAAGTTTGCCGCAAGCAAGGCCAAGGTAAAACAGAACTGGCAGGCCACCAAGGAAGATTTTAAAGGCCAGTTCCGCACAGCCAAAAAACCCAAAGACGCCAAGGCTGCAAATGCCGAAAAAGCAACTGCCAAAACCAAAACAACTGAACCCAAAAAGTTGGCAAAGAAACCCAAAGCAAGCTCTGCAAAATCTGAAAAAGTAAAAGATCCAGAGAAAGAGCCGCTATTAAAGAGTTCCAAAGCTGACTCTACAAAATCCGAAAAAGTAAAGAGCAGCGAGGAAAAAACCTCTCCGGGTACAGCCGCATCAAAAGAAACCGAAGAAAAATGCGCTGAGATCCTCAAAAAGAGTCCCAAAGATCGCACGGCAAAAGAGCAGGCGCTCCTTAAAGAAAATGGGGTCTCAGATACAAGATTCGATTGGGGCAAAGCCATGCGCTGGGCCGGTGGCGCTACCATGATTGGCGTAGGCGCGGCTGGCATTCAACAAGCCTATGGCGGTGGCTCTGGCGATGGCGGCGACCCGCTGCAACACCACGAGCGGTTCAAGACCCAGCAGGAGTTTGACGAGTATTACGGCTTCGATAAACCCTTCAAGCCCGTTGATTACCACTCCGGCTACTACGATCCTACGCTCCTACCGCAAGGCAGTAGCTATTACGGAAATGGCAACAATAATCCCTTCAACGGCAGCACTTATTACAGCCGAAGCAGTACGCCCAATCAATATCCAAATCAGTACCCTAACCAATATTCATACGGATACCAGGGTAGGCAAGGCTACAACTACGGGTACAATTTCTCTCAATATTCTTAAAAAATTTATACGCCCCAAAACAGAAAAGCAAACTGCCTGACGAGAAAGCCGTCAGGATTAAGCAGTTAGCCCACAAAAAAATAAAAGCAATTAGGCAACTTTTTTCCTGTTGCCGTTTTTATATTAGTGATAGGGATACCGATCACTTGTGAATGACTGCCGTATGGGCGGTTCTTTCGGGCATTTGACGGGCATTAGGGCGATTATTTGGGGGCGACAAGGCGAAATGAGCACAGGCAATGTGGAGCTTTATGGCGCACAAATGCCATATGGCGGCAATACCACAACGCGTTCCGGCGGGAATACCACCCGTGGCGGGGCCAATTCGTTTCAATCGTCTGCGGGCGGCAAAGGCCCACCGATTGCATCCGGCTCTGGGCAGGGCGTCATGTCTAAACTGGACGCGGCGATTAAACCGCAAGTGGATCCGGGCAAACTGGACATCGGCACCAGCACCGACGGCAGCAGCGCCAGCAAGGAGGGACACAACGCGGAGAAAGAAAAGGGAAGCGCCGAATCCAAGGCAAACCATGCGGAAAAAGCGAACATGTCTGCCGGAAAAAACGAAGGCCCAGGCAAAGGGCTGACCGAAGAAGTGAAACAAGTGCAACGCGAAGCGATGGACGTGAGCAAGGAAACATCGGCGCGAGGCGGAACTTCTTCCATGGGTTCCGTCAACAGCTCCCTGGGGGAAACCCGGCAAATGGCCAGCAAAGCGGACATGCAGCACCGCAAGGGCATCCAGAAAGACCTGATGAGCCAGATGAAGGACATTGCGGGCAATGGCATGAAAATGGCGGGAGGCGCGCTCAATAAGGCAGGCACTGCCATGAACACCGCAGGCGAAGCCATGAGCAATACCGGGCGCGGCTTGCTGTCCAACCCATTTACCGCTGCGGCGGGCGCGGCTATGATTGCCGCAGGAACCGCCCTTCAGGTGGCCGGAAAAGCATTAAAAGCCGCAGGTGCGGCCCTGGAAAAAGCGGGCGACGGTATGAAACGCATTAGCACCGTGATGAAACGGCAGGGCAGCAAATTTTCCAAAGTGGCCACGCAGCAGGCCCAAAAGGGCAAAAAGAAAATCGCCCAGGCGCGCAATTCCCTGCAAAAAATGCGGGAAGCCAACCAGAAAAAAGCACTCGGAGGCATGGGCAAAGGGCCGCCAGGGCATGGGCTGGCATCCGGGCCGGGTAGCGAGGTGGGTAGCCAAGGCGTTAAACCGCTGGATGCCGGAGTCGCCAACAAGGTGGAAGCAGCTTCTCAAAAGTTCAAGGCAAACCCGGCGGAATATGACCGCAAGCTGCTGGAAAAAGCCGGGGAAAGCGGGGCCAACAAACGCGTTGGTGCCAGCAAAACGCTGGAGGACATGAACCCCGCAGGCAAAAAAGTGGATGAACTCGGCGCGGGCAGTAAAAAACTGACCAAGGAAGATTTGGTGCTGGATCCCAAAACATCCGCCAAGCTGGACAAATTGGATCCTAAAAAGATGGAGGCTGATGATGCCTTGCTCAAAAAAGCCGGGCAGGAGTCACCGAAAGACACGCTAGGCCGCCTGAACAAAGGCAGCAAAACCGCGGAATTTCCCAATCCAGCCAAGGCGCCAGCCGATGTGGCGGAAGAGGCCGCCAAGAAAGGCGGCAGCAAGTGGAAAAAATACGCTTTGTGGGGCGGCGGGGGCGCCTTTGCCCTATACGAAGGCAATAAAATGCTGGGCGGCGGCTCAGCGGATACCGGCGCGCCGGAAGGCACCCAGCGCAAGGAACGCTTTGCCACCTGGGAGGAATTCAACCAGCATTACGGCTTCGATAAACCGCAACCGCCTCCCAATTACCAGTCCGGCTATACCAGCTATTACAACAGCCAAAAAAGTACCGGCTATGGTAATTCCATGCTGGATAACAACAACCCGTTGTTTGGCTACGGTTCCGGCTATAGTTACGGCTACGCCTGAATTTAACCGGCAAGAACGTTTTCTTCAGGAAGCACTTTAAAAATCGGGCGAGAGAATTTCTTTCAAGTCCTCAAACGAGAGCAGCTTGCCTACGGAACGATCGGCGGCGATGATGGAGTCCACCAAATCGCGCTTGCGATCCTGCAGCTTAAGAATTTTCTCTTCTACGGTGCCTTTGGTAATTAAGCGGTACACAAATACGCTCTTGGTCTGGCCAATCCGGTGCGCCCGGTCGCTGGCCTGGTCTTCCGCCGCCGGGTTCCACCACGGATCGTAATGGATGACATAATCGGCCCCGGTCAGGTTCAGGCCGGTACCGCCCGCTTTCAGGGACATCAGGAAAATGGGGATGGAGTCGTCGTTGTTGAAGCGATCCACCATCACATGCCGATCGCGGCTTTCGCCGGTCAGGTATTCGTATTTGATGCCTTTTTTGTCCAGCCAGGTGCGCACAATTTTCAGCATTTCCACAAACTGACTGAACAACAGAATTCGGTGGCCTTCGCTGATCACTTCCTCGATCATTTCTTTCAACGCCTGGAATTTGCCGGATTCCTTCAAGCCGCCGGAGAGTTCCTCGCCCATGAGCTGCGGGTGGCAGCAAATTTGCCGCAGGCGCAACAGGGCCGCAAAAATGGAGTTGGTGGAGCCGCCCACGCCTTTGTCCGCCACGTTGGCGAATACTTCCTCGCGGGTTTTTTCCAGCACTTCCAGGTACAGGTCGCGCTGGGCATCGGTGAGTTCGCAGTAGGACACCGCCTCGATTTTGGGCGGCAAATCCTTGGCCACGTCCTGCTTCAAGCGGCGCAACATGAACGGGAACACCTGCTTTTTCAGGCGACGTTCAGCATCCCGGTTGCCTTTTTCCTCAATCGGGTACACGTAGCGGTATTTAAAATCATCCTTGTCGTACAAAAAGCCGGGCATCAGGAAATCGAACACCGACCACAGCTCCATCAGGCGGTTTTCCACCGGCGTACCGGACAACGCCAAACGGTGAGAGGCTTGCAGCGACTTGCTGGCGCTTGCCGTCTGCGATTCGTAGTTCTTAATGTTCTGGGATTCATCCAGAATGACGTAACGGAAGGGGTATTCCTTCAACGCCCGGATATCGCGCCGCAACAAAGCATAGCTGGTAATCACCGCGTCCGCTTCCTGGATTTTTTTGTACTGCCCGTGGCGATCGGTGCCGGTCAGGTTCACCACGCTCAACTCCGGCGTGAACTTGGCAATCTCGTTCACCCAGTTGTACACCACGGACGTGGGGCAAATAATCAGCGAAGGCATCTGCCCGTCCTGATCCTTGGCATGTTGCAGCAGTACCAGGGTTTGCAAGGTTTTCCCCAAACCCATGTCATCCGCCAGGATTCCGTTCAGGCCGTAAGAATACAGGAACCACAACCAGTTGAAACCGGCTTTCTGGTAAGGACGCAGCTCCGCGCGCACATTGCCCGGAATTTCCACGTCCTCCATCGCCTGCTGGGAGGAAATCACACTCCAGAACTTCTGGAATTTCTTGCTCATATCCAAGTGAATGCCCTGATCCAGCAATTCGGCAATCAGGCCCGCCCGATACGTCTGGATTTGGTAGGTGTCCTGCTCAATATTCTCGGAATCGAAGAATTCCAGGGTTTTAATAAAGTACAGAATTTCAGCCAGCGGAATTTCGATGTAGCCGAGATCCTTCATGAAGAAGTATTTTTTGCCCTGCATCAGGTGGCGCTGCACCTCGTCCAGGGTCATTTCCTTCTCGCCAATCACGCAATCGATTTTGAGAATGAACAAGTCCACCGTCTGGGCGAATTCCAACCGGCCCCGCAGCCGCAACGGGTGATCCGCCGCCTTGAGCGCCTTCATATCGTTCTCGAACTTGGTTTGCCACGGATCGACTTCCTGTTCCATCAGGTGCTTGAGCGTGACGTTATAAAAATCAATGGCGTTATCGCCTTCGGCAAACAGGTGGTTGGTCTGCAAAGGCTCCAGGCCGCCATCCAGCAGACCTTGATACGCCTCATGCTCGGCGTGGATATCCCGCTTGACCCAATAAATCGCTTCGGAATCCTGATCCTTTTCTTTATCCTTGCTTTTCTTTTTCTCTTTTTTGGTCACCATTACATAAGGCGTTTCAGGCGTTTTACGACTGAATGGCACTTTGACCCCATCGTAATCAAACTCCAGGCTGGCCCTGATTTTAAGCGTGGCCTCATCCAAAAGCTCCACGGTGACAATCTTGACCGGCGGTTTCTTACGCAATGTAGCCTGATGCACCACATCCGCCAGATCGAGATCCACCACTTTCTTGAGCAGGGGCAGTTCTTCGTACATAAACTTGCCGCCGTCGGCATCTTTAATATCGGTGAAGCTGGACTTGGTGAGGTAGCTTGGCAGCTCCGACAGGCGGTTGGACAAGGGGTACAGCTTGTTCTTGTACATGCCCCAGGGGACATCCCGACCAAACATGGTCAATTCTTCCAGCGGGTAGGCGTCAAAAGGCTCCTGACGAATCCAATGCAAGGACACCAACACGTTCCCCGCCGTGGAAGCATTCACCGACAACAGCAAAAACAGGGGATCCTGCTCAAAAATGAGCCGTTGCCCGCTGGTATTGCTCACTTCTTCCACTTGCGCCAGCAGTTGCATCAGGGCATCCGCTTCCGCCACCGGAATGTGGAACCAGCCATGATCCGGCTTGCCCTTGGCGTATTTCAAAGCAAACTGAATCACCGAGATTTCCCGCTTTTGCGCCTTGTTAAAGCTATCCTCGCCCTCTTCGGCGGCTTGCTCCAGCGCCTGCCGCAGCACGGTTTCCAGGTTATGCACAATTTTTCCGGTAGCCCGGTCTTCCACCTTCAGGCCCATCTGTTTGGGCTTGGGATGCTTGTCCGGCTTCACCACAAAGCGGTAATTGCCTTCAAAATCGGAGGAATCCAGGTGCGTAACCGTTTCATCCTCTATGGGCAAGCGGTAATACTTTTGCCAGTAATGCCGTTTTACCGCTTCCAGGGCCACCACCACCGAATGCTTGCACCAGGTTTCCTCCAGGGGACAGTCGCACACGGCTTCCACATGGTCTTTTTTGAATTTTAGCTGGATATTGTAGGCTTCCTTGTAGTTGCCCTTTACTTTGGCGCGTACGCCAATGGAATCCAGGGTAATATGCTGGAGCTGGTTCTCCTTAAAGTAGGTATAGCCTCGTCGCCAGCTTCCCGGTTTGGCTTGCTGCTTGATATAACCGAAATTGAAATCGATTATGGTGTCCAAAGTCTTCATTAAGCGGTCGTTATGTCCCAAACTATTGTGTATTCCTTCTCTCAGACGGAGATAGTCTCAACAAGTGCTATGGTGTGCATGGTTCTGTTTGAAAATCGGATAATGTCGTGTCGTCGTCACTGGAGGGGGCTTGAAACAACTTCTACAGATAAATGCCTTCACGTTTCCGGTTCTTTCGATAACATTGTCATAATAGACATTAAACGCTCAGACTCACTGAATAGACTAACCTAGCACACCCCTGCCAATATTCTAACAGCATCCCGGCAGATTTCAATCCACAGCGCGTCAAACATCAAAATCCGTCATAATGGTGACATTGGGATGCCGTTTCAGCCAAGAGGCTGGGCAGTCGGAAGAAGGCGGGTTCTCTGGGCTAAACGCCGCTTTAACTACGGCTTTTTTACTTTCTCCGGTGGCCAGCAGCAAAATTTCCCGCGCCGAAAGAATGGCCTTCAATCCCAAGGTCATGGCCTGGGTAGGATAACCCGGCTTTATAGCCCCGCCAAAGTTACTGACCATGGTCTGCTCGGCCAGTTCAATCACCCGTGTAGGCGAATCAGGGGAAGATCCCGGCTCGTTAAAGGCCACATGCCCGTTGCCGCCAATGCCCAGAATCACCAGATCAGGCCCACCACCCTGCAATACCAGTTGTTCGTAATCCGCTGGCTGCTGGAAATAATGCTGAATGTAAAATTTATGGCCCGCAATGTAGTCCCAAAGCTCGCGATCCATAAACTCGGCAAAGGTTTCGTATGGCAACGGGCCAGCCATTTTGGGCTTCACGTATTCATCCAGTTGAAACAGACGGCTGCTGTGCCAGTCCAGCTCCGGCATGTGCCGAAGCGCCTGATACAAAGGCAGCGGCGTCTTGCCGGTGGGAAACACCAGAGTGGAATTCGGCTTGTTCGCAAGTTGATTGGCGACCATGAGGGCCGCCTGCTCACCGACGGCATTGGCGTTTGGCAGCCGGACAAAGCGAACGCCCGCCAAAGACTCCGTTTCACGTTCTGGAGACATCTGTCATTGCACCTGATGGCCCGTTTTGGCCTCATTCACCACAAGGAGACCACGGGCGGCTTTTAACAAAGGATCTATAAGATTCTATCAAGAATGATACATTGAATTGAACGTCGGGTGTGGCATCTGAGGAAAAAAGCCCCCTGGTCAGGACTTTCCGCAATCACGCCACCCATAGACCCATGACGCAGCCCGGCGCCCCCAGGTTCCCTTCCAGAGGTCGAACGGCAAACCCCACATAAACCCCGGCCCATTTATGCTTAAATAAGAAGGATAATCAAAATCCCATCTTCATAGTTAAAGCCATGACAGAACAGACGCCAGCGCCACAGCCCCAACTCCCAGATTCCGGCCTCCTCCCTGAGGAGCCGGTTCGTAAAGGCGAATATTCCCGCCAAGGGGAGTTCCACCGCAACCTGGACCCCAACTGGAGCTATTACCCCATCTACATCAACAAGTTAGAGGTAATTGACGAGCTGTTGTCGCGCTTCGGCTGTCAGCGGGGAAAAACGCTGGACGCCGGTTGCGGGGAGGGCGTACTGGTTGAAAAATACGCCCAACAGGGCTGGGACATCATCGGGGTGGATAAAAACTACGCCTCTCAGTACGTAAAAGAAGGCAGCATTACTCAACTTCCCTTTGAGAACAATACGTTTGATACTGTTTTGGCGCTGGATGTACTGGAACACCTAGCGTATACCGAGCAGGGCATCGCTCTGAAAGAGATTCGCCGGGTTTTAAAGCCGGGCGGAACCATTCTGTTTTCCTGCCCCAACCTGGCCCACTTTACCAGCCGACTCAAGCTGATGTTCCGGGGTCGCCTGCTGCGAACCGCCTCCGTCAGCCATCATCCGGGCGATCGGCCCATTGTGGAATATGAAGAGATGTTCCGCCGGGTTGGTTTTCAAATTGTGGCGCGCCAGGGAATTTTCCCCACAGTGCCGCCCATTTACCGTTTTGTCATGCGGTATCCGGGCAAAAGCCCCAACCTGTTGCGCTTTTTGCGTAAAGTTCCCTTCCCGGT
This sequence comes from Candidatus Melainabacteria bacterium, assembly GCA_902168245.1. Classification (GTDB taxonomy): domain Bacteria; phylum Cyanobacteriota; class Vampirovibrionia; order Vampirovibrionales; family Vampirovibrionaceae; genus Vampirovibrio. The sequence goes on along the minus strand of CABHPA010000143.1, from coordinate 26,423 downwards.
CAACTGGAATTTCCAGGTATTGTTTGCATGCAAGCTGCCGGAAGGGAGCAAATCGTGATCTTTCAGGAAACCAGGCTCCAGGGCGCGTTCATTATCGATATCGAGAAGATTCAGGATGAGCGCGGCTTTTTCGCCGAGGGCTGGAAAAAAGACGTCGCCGTTCAACACGGGATTGACGTGGAGTTTACCCGAACCAATATTTCCAATAACGCCCAAAAAGGCACCCTGCGCGGCATGCACAGCCAAAAGGCTCCCTACGCGGAAGCCAAGCTAGTGCGCTGCATTCAAGGCGCCATTTTTGACGCCATTGTGGATATCCGCCCGGATTCCCCCACCTATTTGCAGTGGGTTGGCGTGGAGTTGAGCGCCCAGAACCACCGCATGCTCTATGTGCCACGCGGCTTTTTGCATGGCTTTCAAACCTTGGAGGATGACACCACCGTGTTCTACCAGGTTGCGGGAATGTACAAACCGGAGGCGGAGCAGGGCGCGCGATACAACGACCCGGCATTCAATATTCAATGGCCACCGGCAACGGAACGCATTTTATCTGACAAAGACCGGAACTGGCCTGGCTTTACAGCGGAATAGCCGCCAGTTGGCCCGCTTGGGTTAAAACAAGACCGCATCGGGAAGGGGCAAGCAGGCAACCTTGTTGAAACGAAGTCTGAAAATAACCACAGCGGGCTTGTTGGCAAGCGTCTTGCTCTACGCTGGTTGCCAAACAGGATTTAGCGAACGTTCTGCGACACGGCCCAGTTTACCCCGAATTGTAATGCCCCAATGGGAGTTTCAGCCCGGCCCCTGGAACAGCATTACCGATGTCCCGCAGGTTAAGGTGGGACATGTGACCATCCAGAAAGACACGCCCCACCACATTCGCACCGGCGTGACCGCCATTGTGCCGTATTCGGGCAACCTGGCCACGGTTGGCCTATGGGCCAGCGGGCTTTGGCTGAACGGCAACGGGGAACTGACCGGCCTGGGGCCGTTGCAAAGCGCCGGGATTCTTAATTCTCCCATCCTGCTGACCAACACTTTTTCGGTGGGAACAGTGCATACCGGCGTTTTCAAGTATTTCCTGAAGCATTACCCCGCCAAAGAGCCGGGCGGTACCCTGTGGAGCGGCCAACTGCCCGTGGTGGGCGAATGCTATGACGGCTATTTCAACACCATTGAGGATTTGGACGCCATTACCCCGGAAGATGCGGTTACGGCCATTGAGCAAGCCCAAAGCGGCCCGGTGGCCCAGGGTAGCGTAGGCGCCGGAACCGGCATGCGCTCGTTCGAGCTTCACGCGGGCATCGGCTCCGCCTCCAGAATCTTGCAACTGGGCGGGCGAACCTATACCCTCGGCGTGTTGGTGAACATGAACCACAGCCACTTTCGACATTTAAACCCTGAAATTCGCGCCCGACTAGAAAAAACCCTTGGCATCTCCCTGGAAACCTTACGGAAGCAAGACAGCCAGGACAGCCGATTTCGGCAGAAGGCCGCCGGTTATCAGCGTTCGCCACAAACCCAGTCGCGGCAAGGCTCCATTATGGTGGTGATTGCCACCAACATCCCGCTGGGGCCGCAAGAACTACATGCCATCGCGGAACGAGCCGCCCTGGGCATTGGCGCAACCGGCAGCGCCATGAATACGACCAGCGGAGATGGGGTAATCGCCTTCAGCACGGCGGAACCGATTCCTCTGGCGGAAAGCCAGGCTCCCGCCCCGTTGCTTCGGCAACAAACATTGCACCCCGACCAGTTGTCTCCTGTCTATCGCGCCACGGTCGAGGCGGTTACAGAAGCGCAAATCAACGCGTTACTGGCCAGCCATCAAACTCACCGTCCCGCACCCAATAGCGCACCTGAACCGAAAGCGACATCCACCAGCACCGGCAGATGATCGGAACCGATTGGCGGCCCGTTCCATCGTTTCAGCACCTGAACATCAGGACTCACCAATGCATGATCCAGCGGCAAAAACGGCAAAGGCCAGGGAATTTGCGTTTTGGGGATAACGCAGGGGTAGCTTGCATCCAGCCCAAAGCCGTTTTGCGTGTTACGCAGGTGGGCTTGGCGTAACAAGCTGTTAAACGGCACCGACCAGGGGCCGGTATTTAAATCCCCCAATACCACCACTGGTTGCGGAAGCTGCGCCACCAAACGGCCCAGCCTGTCCATTTGCCACCGATATTGGGCATAATCACCGATTGGCCGATCGGTATGAACCACGACGATGGTCAGAAACTGATCATCCACGCAGATTTTTGCCTGAAGCCAAGACGGAAAAGCTCCAATTTTAGGCTTACCCACCAAGGGATAACGACTTAACAAGACCAGTCGCCCTGATTCCAACCGAATTTGAACCGGAAACGCCCGCATGGCCAGTTGAGCCTTGAGAACGTTGTAATTCTCGGCAGTCAATTCCTCCAGGGCCACCACATCAGGCCGGGTTTTGGAAATGAGAGCAACAATTCGCTGCGGGTGGCGGTTACTGGCCCATGTATTCAACTGCAATAAGCGAACCCGATGGGCCAAGGGCTGCATTTTGAGCGGTTCCGTCCTGTAAAATGGTAGAATCTGACTGGCATTCACTATCAGAAACACCATCACCACACCTGCCCATTTCCACTGTCGGCAGCCCAACAGCATCATCAGGCCCAAGCCCTGAATCCACAAATATGGCAAGCGAAAATGGCTGACCAAATCCCAAGCGCTACCCCAACCACCCCCAAATGCCAAAACCGAAAGCAGGCAAGCAAGCCCTAAGATCCCGATTGGGCCATAGCACATCATTTTAACGATGCGAACCAAGGCATTTTCCCTCATTAATTCGGGCAGTCAGAGAGACATGGCAAGGATTTTGAATCAAGCGCAAATTCCTCCCAAAAACTAAAAAGCCTCTCAGTGAAACTGAAAGGCTTTTTGAAAGAGCTGGGGCGAAAGGATTCGAACCTCTGAATGCCTGGACCAAAACCAGGTGCCTTACCGCTTGGCGACGCCCCATCAGGTAAGGTATCCCTGAAAGCTTTATTATTCTATCGGGGGGGAGTTCCAGGATCAAGTGCCTTTACACAATTTGATGTGATTTAATTCCCAATGGCCCTCCTCCGGCAGCTAAAATTGAAAATTTTACCGCCGCTCCCCGCAGCCGAAACGCTATTGGGCAAAGCGCTTCAGGCAGGCCACAATTTCCTGCGTAGCGTTCGGATGGCCCAGAGCCAAGGCGGCGTTCCGCATTTGCGCCCGCAAGCCCTGATTTTCCACCAGCGGGCGCAGCTCTTGCAACAACCGCTGCCCGGTGCATTCACTGTCCTCTACCATCAGGGAAGCCCCGGCCCGCACCGAGGCCTGGGCGTTCTTGCGCTGGTGATCGGCAGCGGCGAAAGGGTACGGCACCAGAATGGTCGGCACACCGCACACATACATCTCGGAAAGGCTTAAAGAACCCGCCCGACAGACCGCCACATCCGCCAAAGCCAGTAGGGCCGCCATATTGGCGGAATAGGGCTGAACCCAGTATGAAGGATTACCCTTCAATGCAGGGGGCAACGCCTCTATGGTTTCATCATAGAGCTTCCTGCCCGTTAAATGAGCGACCGAAAAGCCCATCTCACCCAGCAAATCCGGCAAGGCTTCCACCATTGCGGCATTTAGCCTTCTTGCGCCCTGGGAACCGCCCGTTACCAGTAATACTGGCTTATCTACCGGCCAGTCCAGCCCCAGCTTTTTCAACGCTTCATCTTTGGAGATACCGCCAATGGCCCCACGAATCGGGTTCCCCGTCACCAGAACCTGCTGGTCTGGTTGATGCTTCAGGCGTTCCGCGCCTTCCGAAAAACTGGTGGTAATAATGCGGGCGTCCCGCGCCATCAGGCGATTCACCAAACCCGGCTGGGCATCCGGCTCATGCAACACGTAAGGAATCTTCAGGCTTTTGGCGGCCATCAATACCGGGGCGCTCACATAGCCGCCGGTGCCAAATACCACGTCCGGCCTCAACTTTTTAAGGAGCCTGCGCGCATGCACTTTGGCCTGCTGTAGTTTCATGCCCCAAGCCAGCAGCTTGAAGGGCAGCAGAGGACTTTTACCACGCGGCATCCCATAGAACTCAATCCCCTCAAACTCAATGCCGTTTTGGGGAACCAGTTCGCTTTCCAGCCCAGCAGTTTTACCGATGTACGTGACCGCCGTCACGGAGGCATCCGATTTCATCGCTTCCGCCACGGCCAAGGCCGGGTAAATATGCCCGCCGGTGCCGCCGCCTGTCACCACCAGACGCATAATGGCTTAAAATTCCTCTTGCGGTAATGGTTGCGCGGTTTCGCCGTAGCTGGAAACATTGAGCAGAATACCGATCATGCCCAACGTCACCACCATGGAAGTTCCCCCATAGCTGATGAGCGGCAACGTAACCCCGGTAACGGGCATTAAGCCCACCGTCACGGAGATATTGATAATCGCCTGCAACACAATGGCAAGCGTTAAGCCGAAAGCCAGCATTTTACCGAACTGGCTGGCGCAGTGCCAGGCAATTGTAAAGCCCCGCCAGGCCAGCAAGCCAAACAGGCCAATCACGATGGTAGCCCCAATAAAGCCCCATTCCTCACATATCACCGAAAAAATGAAATCGGTATGCTGAAAGGGCAGATAATACAGCTTCTGGATGGAATTGCCCAGCCCAACCCCAAACAGGCCACCGGAACCAATGGCGTAATACGACTGAATCAGGTTATAGCCAGTCTCCAGCGGGTCTTTCCATGGGTTCAGCCAGCCGGTAATTCGCTTGAGCTGGTATTCGTTATGGGTAATTTCCCGAAACAGCAGCAAACCCATCGCCGGAATCAGGCCATAACCCATATAACGCGGCAATCCGGCCACAAATAGCATTAAAAAGCTCATGGCGCCAATAATCATGGCCACGCTCAAGTTGGGTTGCTTCAGAATCAGGATGCTCATGAACGCAACCAGCGCCAGATTAATAATCGTATTCTGGCTGAGCAGGTTTCGATGCTGGCTAGTCGCTTGGGCCATCAGCAAAATAGCGGCCACTTTGGCGAAATCGGAAGGCTGGAACTGGAAACCGAAAGGCAGCATAATCCAACGCTCGCTGCCGTTGGCGGTGGTGCCCACAAACATGGTCATCAGCAACAACCCGATGGAGATGAGCGCAAACGGGCGGGCCAGTTGCTTCCAGCGTTCAAACGGGAACCGGGCCAGCGCCCAGAGCAAGCCGCCACCCAAAACGGCGGAAATAACCTGCTTCAGCAAAACGGAAATGGCGTTGCCGGTTTCCAGGTCGGCTTGGGCCGCGCTGGCCGTAAACACAGACATCAGGCCCACCAGCACCAGGGCCAGCGTGGTGTACATCAGCGCGTTATCCATCCGGGCAAAGGCGGTCGGCCTTAACCCGCCACGATTGCCGTATTGCTCTCTCGCGCCGCGACTAGGCTCACGGGCGGCCCTGCCGCCGGAAGGATTGTAAACCGCATCCATCGTTGATTTAAGACCTCAGGGTATTTTCGTTTTTGGCCTTCAACGCCTGCACGGACGCCTTGAAAGCCCTGCCTCGTTCTTCAAAATTCTTGAACATGTCGAAACTGGAGCAGGCCGGGGAAAACAGCACCGGCTCGCCGCCGCTCAGGTGGTACGCCTTGCCGATTGCCGCATCCAGGTCTTCCGCAAATTCCACCGCGTGATAGCCTCCCGCCTCAAATGCCTGGGCAAAACGCTCCTTGGCCGCCCCAATCAGGATGACCGACCTGGCATGGGCCTGTACGGCGGTCACAAAGTCGTCCAGAGGGGTCATTTTATCGTAGCCGCCAGCAATCAGGATCACTTTGTTGCTCTTAAACGCCCGCAGCGCAGAAATGGCCGCATCGGTATTGGTGGCCTTGGAATCGTTGTAAAACAGCACCGATTTCGGCCCAAGCGCGTCCACTTTCTCCAGACGATGCTCCAGCCCGGCAAAAGAAAGGCAGGCTTGCGCGATCACTTCCGTGGAAACGCCCAACACATAAGCGATTGCGGCGCTAGCCAGCACGTTCTCGTAGTTGTGGTCGCCAATCAGCTGCAATTCGTCCACGGAAAACAGGCGAACTGGCGGCTTACCATCCGCTTCCAGCACCAGATGCTGCGTATCCTCCAAGTAAGCCTTATGTTCGTATTGCGCCACCAGATGCTGATCGCGAGAAAACCAAAGTACTTTGCCTTGTGTTTTAGAGGCAATGCGCTGGCTGACCGGGTCATCTGCCAACACCACCGACCATTCTGGCGATTGCGCACCGCTGAAGAGTTTCAGCTTAGCCTCTTGATAGGCTTCAATGGAGCCGTGCCAGTCCAGGTGATCGGGCTTGAAGTTGGTGAACACGGATGCTTTGGTCTGGAGGGTGGGGGAAAACTCCAGTTGGAAGGAGCTTAACTCGGCCACCAGATAATCTGGAGTCTGCTCATTAATCACATCGGTGATGGGCAGGCCGATATTGCCGCAAGCGGGGGCCGAAAAACCGGCTTTTTGCAGAATCCATGCAATCAGGGTTGTGGTGGTAGACTTGCCGTTAGTGCCGGTAATGCCGATCAAAGGCACCTCAGCAGCTTGACGGTAGGCGAATTCCACCTCGGAAATCACCTCTTTCCCGCTGATGAGTAGCTGTTCCAGAACCTCGTTGCTGGGCGGAATGCCGGGGCTGACCACGACCAGATCGGAATGGGTGAAACACTGCTTACTATGGCCGCCCATCTCGACCGAAACGCCCAACGCCTCCAGTTCCTTGCGCAAAACCTCGTTCTGCGGGGAGGCGGGCGTGGTTTCGCTCAGGAAAACCAAGCCGCCACGCTTGGCCACATAGCGCGCAACGGCGGAACCACTGCGAGAGAGGCCCAACACGGTCAGCTTTTTTCCGTTCCAGTCCTGTGTTGCCATAATTACCCCCTATTGTACAGAAAAACCGCCGTCATACAGCAGAAAAACTGGAAGGTGACGAAACTGTAGACCACTTTGGTTTCCTTCCAGCCGCCCAGTTCAAAATGATGGTGCAGCGGACTCATGCGAAAAATGCGCTTGCCGGTGGTCTTGAAGGACAGCACTTGCAGGATGACCGACAAGGCTTCCAGCACGAATACCGCACCAAGCGGCACTAGCCAGAATTCAATGCGGCCCAGCACCGCCAACGCGCCCAAAGCCCCACCAAGCGCCAGACTACCAGTATCTCCCATAAAAATTCGGGCCGGATATCGGTTAAACAGAAGGAATCCCAGGGCGGCCCCGGCCAACGCCAAGGCCACCAAAGCCAGATTGACCTGCCCTATGACAACCAGCAGCATGGCAAGGGTCATAAACGCCAGCAATGAGGTGCTGCTGGCCAAGCCGTCCAGACCATCGGTCAGGTTGACGGCGTTGGAGGTGGCGGTGATCACAAACGCGGCGAAGACTGGGTACAGCCAGCCCAAATCCACCGAAAAAAGCCCGAAGAAATCCACAGAGCCAGCCGGGGCCGTTTGCAAAACGTGCCAGCCAACCGCCAACCCGGCCACAACTTGCACTGCCAGCTTGGTGTAGCCGGAAACGCCTTTATTCTTCTTTTTAGAGATTTTCAGGTAATCGTCCACAAAGCCCAGCAGGCCAAACACCAGCGTAACCCCGGCCACCAGCAACACCGGCGTAGTCAGGAAGGGGGAGCCGCTCAGCAAAGTCAGCGCCAGCAAGGCGAAGCCGAAGGAAAGCAGAATCAGCACACCGCCAGCCGTGGGGGTTCCCGCCTTGGAAAAGTGGCTTTGCGGCCCGTCTTCCCGAATATACTGGCCCATATAACGCTTCCGCAAAAAGTCAATGTACTGGTTGCCCACGGCCATGCTAAAGCCCAGCGGGGCAATGGCGGCCAACACCTTATCCAGTTGCGCCAGATTCATGAACGCGCTTCTCCCATTTGCAGATTGTGCTGTTGTATCAGGGCTTCTGGAATTTCATCCAGCTTGTAGGCTCTCGAGCCTTTCAGATACAGGATTACGTTTTCCAATCGGACGGGGCCATCGGCAATTTGCTGGATGGCATGGGCCACATCGGCTGCATAACGAATTGGGTAGGCTGCATTGCTGGCGGCATCCGCAATCCACTGGGCCTCTTCGCCGATGGTAAACAACGCATCAATATGCGGTTGCCCGGCCAGCCACAGACCCAACTTCTCGTGATATTCCCGGCTAAAGTCGCCCAGTTCCTTCATCCCACCCAGCACCAGAATATGTTGCATATCCGGCCGGGCCGTGGACAAAAACGCCTTTAGAGAGGCTTTGGCGCTATCGGGGTTGGCGTTGTACGCGTCGTTAATTACCCAAACATTATTAAAGCCAGTCAAGGCCGCGCGCTCCCAGCGGCCTTTTTCTGGCACAAAGGCGGACAAACCCTCAGCCAGCTCCGCCACGGAAAAGCCCAGCGCCTCGCCCGCCTTCAGCACACCCAGCGCATTGGCCACCATATGCTCGCCCGGCACGAACAGTTCTACCTTGGCGCCTTTATAGCGGAACCGAATCCCTTCGGCATCATCTTCCACAAGCGGCTGCATTTCCTGTGCTTCCGCCAAGCGATACAATTCCGTTCGGCCCGCCCATACGGTTGGGGCAAGTTTGGTCAGGTTGGGGTCATCCCCGTTAATCACCAGAATCCCTTTTTCAGGCGCCATGCCTTCGGCAATCTCTAGTTTGGCCTTGGCAATATTCTCCAGTGAGCCTAGCAGGCCAATGTGGGCCGGGCCTACATTCACCACCAGCGCCACATCCGGGCGCGCGGCTTCAGACAAAATGGAAATCTGCCGCAGCCCGCGCATGCCCATTTCTACCACCAGCACTTCCGTGCCGGGCTGCAAGGCTAGTAAGGTTTGGGACACGCCCACTTCGTTATTAAAATTCTTCTCTGTTTTCACCGTTTTTTTAAGGGGCGAAAACGCCGCATAGAGCATTTCCTTGGTGGTTGTTTTACCGGAACTGCCGGTGACGGCCACAACCAAAGGGTTGATTTTTTCCCGGTGGAGCCGCGCCATGGCCAGGTACGCCAGCACCGGCTCCTCTACCGCAATCAGGTTAGACAGCTTTCGCCATTCGGGATGTTGGGTCGCCTTTTCCCGCTGGACGAACGCGCCAATCGCCCCAGCCTCAAACGCCTGCTCTAAATAATCATGCCCGTCAAAGCGCTCGCCGGACAGCGGCAAAAAGAAATCTCCCGGCTGCACGGTGCGGGTATCCGTCCAAAGGCGGGCTGAATCAAAGGGGTGTTCCGGCGTGAGGGCGTTACCCCCACTGGCTTGCAACAATTCGGAATATGAGAAACAAGACACGAAAACGTCCTTACCCTATGGCTAACTGTATATGGCTGACACAGATACGGATGCGGGACGTGGACTCTATTCCAGAATCACCCGCAAACGGGTGCCAAACTCCAGGCTCAGGCGAATCTCTTCCGAGGAAAGATTGCGGGGAAAGAGTACGCCGCTGACCTTGGCCTCTTTAATGCTGGCGCCATCCAGCTTGGCCTCGCTGAGATCCACGGAGCGCAGGTCGGAGGAGCGCAGATATGCCCCGGTCAGGTTGGCCTTGCGCAATTTGCACTTGCGCATATCGTAGCCTCTCAGGTGGGCGCCGGTCAAATCCACCTCGCCGCCGGAACGTTCAACCAGGTTGTTGAACTCCACGAATTTCTCTTCCTGAATCAGGTTCAAGGCATGGGGATCCGCCATTACGCTCACCTTTCTCCAACGCTCAATGTCTCGGCTGCCAAGGGATATTATAGCGCGAAACCCGCCTTTGAGTGAGGCTCATCCTTTTACTACAGGCAAAAACGGCAAACGCCTGAACCGGAGCGCCTCCTGTTAAAATAGGTAAAAAACCAGACTACTACGTTTCGTAGTTTGCAAAATCCTCAAGTATGATAATTACACCAAGGGGGCCGCAAGCGTATTTTGCTTGCGCAAGCCGCCATGAGTACCGAATCACTATGACAAACCATTCAACAGGCCGCGTTACGAGGCCACTGCGTTAGACCGTACCAATCAATCAAATCATTCAAAAAATCCGTTTCCACTGTCGCAAACAACCTATCAAGCACAATAGGAAAGAGAGTTAGCGTTTCGTATGCTGAAAATCGTGATTCAAAACCCGACCAGTGAAACCATTATCAATAACGTCTACCCGGAAGAGCTGGAATTCTGGAAAAATCTGCTGGACGGGGCCGTCCGGGGAGAAATCAAGATTCTGGACGCAGTCAGCGGCCAGGAATACCAGGTTGCTTAACTTGTAAATCGATTTAAACGAAAACGCTTTAGAAAGTATCAAAAAACTTTGTACCCTTGCCGTCAAGGGCAGGAGTTGTTGTTTTTAATTTGTAATTTTACGTTTTAAAGTTTTGTTTTAGAAAACACGAAAGGGGTGATGTCGAGTATCCGCAAGCACCAGCAAGTTTGAGTATTCAAAGGATGTGTGTATTAAAGAGTCAGACGTAGAGAAGAAATAAAGAATTTTCGAGTATAAACCGGTTTAAACACCACAATATAAAGTGTAGAGTGTGTATTATCGCCAATCGAAAGGGTACTATCGGGACTAGCATGGCGCTTTCAGCAAAATGCCAACCCTGATGAAAACTGAACAAGCCATCCCTCTCACCACAACAGCGATAGCGAGTAACAAGGAACCAACCCGATGCAACAATCCCTTTTTGGCAGTTTTGCCGCTCCCAGCGCCGCAAGCGCGGAAAACGCCAGCAGTTCCCTGGACGGGCTTCTGTTGGGAGATACCGTTTTCACCGTGCTGGATCTGGAAACCACCGGGCTGAACGCCAAGAAGAGCGGTATCACCGAAGTAACGGCCATCCAGTTCCGCAACGGGGTGGAAATCGGCAAATATTCCACGCTGATTAAGCCCACCGAACCCATTCCGGAAGAGGTTGAGTTGCTAACCGGCATTACCAACGACATGGTGAAAAACGCCCCGGCGTTGGTGATGGTGTTGAGCGAACTGTCCGGGTTTATCGGGGAAGCACCGATTATTGTGGGACACAACGTGTCTTTCGATATCGGCTTCCTGCGGGAAAAAGTCAGCCAGAACGGGCTGGATGTTTTCCTGCCACGGTACGACCTGGGTCGGGCGTTCTGCACCAAGGTGCTGGCGCAACGGGCGTTGCCCAGCCTGCCCAGTTACGAAGGGATCATGGTGGCCACCGCCATCGGGTACCACAACGACAACCCGCACCGGGCGGAAGCCGATGTGCGGATGAGCGCCGCCATTCTGTTCGAGCTGATCAAGCGCCTGCAAACGGACAACCCGTCGATGAAAACCGCGCAGGATTTGCTCGACTACCAGGGCGTCTTATCTGAGAGATAGATGCCCGCTGTCGCGGGGCTCAAATCATGACAAGACCCACTGGTACAATGCTAGTGGGTCTTTCTGATTCTCTGCAACCATCCATTTCCGCTAAAAAATCCAGCTCAGACTAATTCTTTCTGTTTGGTTCGCCAGTTTAAGGATGGCCGGATAGCGCACCCACCACGGCCTGATGACCTTTCTCCCTGGCAAAATCGATGGCTTTCTTGCCCTTTAAGGTCATATTCACATCCGCAGCCCGCTCTTGCAAAAGCTGAACCATTTGCAAATTATTGCACCGCGCGGCAACCATTAGCGCCGTTTCTCCCTTTCCATTTCGGCCATTAACCTCCACGCCCAGGAATTCCAGAAAGTTCAATACATCCTGAGGTTCCTGTTTCCATTGCCCGGACTTACGCTCTTCCGGCTGCTCGGCAAGCGCGCTCAGTATGGTTCGCCCTTGGCTGTCCCAGCCATTGATATTCACCTTGTCAGCTTTACACAATAGCAGGCTTTTCAGCTCATCCAAATCAAAGCCATTTAGCACAAGATTTACCAATCGATCCTGCTCAATGGGATCTGCCGGGTTCTGACGCTCAAAGCCATCTTCCCGCTTGGGAAGGTATGAGGCCATCATGGCCCTTTCGGAACGAATTCCGCCCACGGGCAGGCTTTTGGGAATCTGCAAGGCTAAATTAAGAGAATTCTTCCGGGGTTTTCCAATGCTCATATCGTCACCAAATCCTTGTGATTAGCCTATGCAAACACCGGAACGCATTGCCCGCTTTAGTCAAAATTCCAGCGTCAAGGTCACCGGGCAATGGTCGGAACCCTGCACGTCCATTTCAATGCCTGCATCCACCAGGTTTTCCTTGAGATCGGGGCTGGTGTAAAAATAGTCAATTCTCCAACCCACATTCCGTTCGCGGGCAAACGTGCGCATGTTCCACCAGGAATACATGTCCTTTTTATCCGGGTAAAAATGGCGGAAAGTGTCGATGTAGCCATGCGCCGTAAACTTGTCCAGCCAGGCGCGCTCAATGGGCATAAAGCCGGAAATCTTCTCGTTTTCCTTTGGGCGGGCCAAGTCGATGGGATGGTGCGCCGTGTTGAAATCGCCGCAGGCAATTACTTTTTTGCCTTGCTTGCGCGCATTTTCAATATGCTCCAGAAACACGTCGTAGAAGCCCATTTTGTATTGCAGGCGATCATCGCCCCGGCCCCCATTGGGATAATAAATGTTATACAGCACAAAATTCGGGTATTCCGCTATCAGCGTACGGCCTTCGGTATCCCAGTCGGGCAAGCCCAGGCCTTCGGTTACGGATATGGGTTCTTCCTTGGTAAAGATGGCGACGCCGCTGTATCCCTTTTTATTGGCGTGACTCCAGTAGGTGCGATAACCCAGCGGGGCCACCATATCCAGGGTCAGTTGCTCGGCGCTGATTTTGGTTTCCTGCAAACCGAGTACATCCGGCTGATCTTTTTCCAGCCAGTCGAAAAAGCCTTTTTTAATTGCGGCCCGGATACCGTTCACGTTCCAGGAAACCAGTCGAATGCGGGACATATCCAAACTTCCATCTCAAACACAATTGGGGCAAAGCAGCATTGTGCCACAGGGCGGCCCCCCATGCAAAAGAATCCGGCCTTTCAGGTATGCAACAGGAAGTTACAAACCTCACCCACCAGCAGCAGGGCCAGAAAAACCACAATGATTGCCCACAGCCGCCCCTCCGCCGAAGGCCGTTTGGCCACACCGCGATGCAACACCAGAAAGCCCAGCATGAACGGCAACCCGCCCACGCTGACCAGGTGCGACGAAGTGGCGCCCAGGAAGGTGGAAAGCGCCAATGCAACGCCACACACCCAGTACAGCAACAATTCCTCGTCCTCCAGGCGAAGCAGGCGGTAAACAAATCGGTTGGGAAGGATATAGCCGTTACCCAGAATCCCCAGCACCGGCAGCAGGCCAATTGCCAGCAAATGACAGGCCGTAATGCACCGACTGACGCCTTCAAAAAGCCAGCGCCAGCCACGATAGGCAAACTCCGGTCGCAAAACAGACTCAAATTCCCGGTGAAAACCGGAGAAATAACCAAAATCTTCGCCCAGCCGCCCAGGCAGCGCCTTTAAAAATGCAAGCGACTGCCCCCATACATCCGGCCACAGCCCCAGGCCGGTTAAAGCGGCCATTCCCGCGCCTGCCATTGCCAGAACCGACAGCCCCCAGTACAATCCCCAGCTTTTAGCCCAACGGGCCAACACTTCCCGGTTAGAGACCAGTCGATAACTAACGCCTTTTTCCTCCCGTTCATGCAAAAAGCAATGCAGCAGGCTAAAAATACCCAAGCCCAAAGCCAGCCACAAGCCGGTACCCGGGGCCAACCAAAAGCAAACGCCAACGAAAGCCCCACCAATTGCCAGCCAACCCTGGCGCGCCCGACCTGCGTAAACCGATTTGAGGTATTTTTGCACCCCCCACACGGAAAAAAGAGACGTTAGCCCACTGCCCCAATACGGCTGAAACTGTAGATAGCGGATATCCGTTAATGCCAGAAAGGCCAGTAACAACCAACGCCAGCGCTTTGGCAGTTGCCGCCCCGCCAGCTCCCATACCAAAACGGTTTGCAGCAGCCAACCCAGCGCCACCCATAAGCGCAATCCCGCACCATTGGCATAAAGCCCTTGCGGATTTTCCGCAGCGCAGGAAGCAAGCCAGACAACACCCAACAGCGCAGGCGCCGCAAGGCCAACCAACGTCCAAAACCCCAAACCAAGCGACTTGTTGTTTCCCGGCAACGCCATTTCGCCCAATCTCCCAGATGCTGTTTTCATTTTACCAGTTCAGGCCATCGGAGATTCCGGCAACAACAACACCCGCCCCAACGGAATATCCGGAAGCCCGTCATCAGGGCTTCCGGATAAGGTGGCGTTTGTCCGCCTAGGACGGTTCATTAGTGAAACTGGGAGTGAAAGCCTTGCAGCATCTGCAGGAAGCTTTGCATAAAGTTGATCATCATCATGGGGTGGTAGCCGTTGTTACCGCGGTTGTAGCTGGGCCTGGGCGGCGGGCAGGGCCGCATAACGGGCGGGTGGTATACGGGCGGTTGCGGCGCGGGTTTATCGTAAGAGCCGCCGTAGTTGACATTCACGCCATAATCGGTTCCATAGACGGGCTTGCCGACATTCTGGTAAACGGGACGCTCCTTGTAAACCGGCTTTTCAGTGTACACGGCTTGCGGAGTATAGACCGGCCTGTCTTCGTAGACGGGGCGCTCGCCGTAAGTGGGCTTGTCCTCGTAGACCGGCTGCTGGCTGTAGACTGGGCGCTCGCTGTAAACATCCTTGGTTTCGTATACTGGTTGCTGAGTGTAGACGGGACTCTCGCCGTAGGTGGGCTTATCCTCGTAGACCGGCTGCTGGCTGTAGACCGGGCGTTCGCTGTAAACATCCCTGCTTTCATAACGAGGCTGCTGGGTATAGACGGGACGCTCGCCATAAGTGGGCTTGTCCTCATAGACGGGTTGCTGGCCGTACACCGGACGCTCGCCATAAGTGGGACGCTCAGTATAAACCGGCTCTTGCCCGTACACGGGGCGCTCGCCATAAGTGGGGCGCTCGCTGTAAACCGGCTTGTCTTCGTAGATCGGTTTCTGCGTGTATACCGGGCGTTCGCCATAGGTAGGCTTGTCCTCGTACACCGGCTGCTGGGTATATACCGGGCGCTCGCTGTAAATCGGCTTGTCTTCGTAGATCGGTTTCTGCGTGTATACCGGGCGTTCGCCATAGGTAGGCTTGTCCTCGTAGACCGGACGCTCGCCATAAGTAGGGCGCTCGCCATATGTGGGCCTGTCTTCGTACACCGGGCGTTCGCCATAGGTGGGGCGCTCGCCATAGGTAGGCTGGGTCTCGTAGATGGGCTTCTCGGTGTATACCGGGGAATAGATAGGCTCATGGGTGGTTTTGGTGGTTTCCAGGGTGAAGGAGTCCGGTTCCGCGAAGTGGGCGTCGTAGTAGGTTTTTACCCCGTTAGAAGTGGTGGACAAGCCGCCCGACACCCCGGCGGAGGAACGGTAACTGCCCTTGCCGTCGGGAATC
This sequence comes from Candidatus Melainabacteria bacterium, assembly GCA_902168245.1. Lineage (GTDB taxonomy): Bacteria > Cyanobacteriota > Vampirovibrionia > Vampirovibrionales > Vampirovibrionaceae > Vampirovibrio. The sequence continues at coordinate 10,988 of CABHPA010000143.1, read as the reverse complement.
CGGAAGCCGAAAGTGGACTGGAACTTGGAGCGCAACGCATCCACCTGGGCGGGATCGGCGCCCGCATCGATTAATTTTTGGCGGGTTTCGGGCGTTACCTTCTCGAAGGATTCAAAGACCAGGCGTTGCTCATTGGCTCCGTTCTCGCCTCCGGGCATGCTGGCGTAATAGAACTTGGCCACCGGATCGTTGGGGTCGCCGATAATCTTTTGCTGGCCCGGCAACAGGGGTTGGCCGTTAATCATCAGTTGCCCACCGGAAAGCTTTGCGGTGGTTTTCTGGCCGTTGTCGTCCTGAACCACAAAGCCGTATTCGGTAAACGCCTTGTTGCCCTTGTTGTTGACGGTATCCACATGGGCGTTAATGGTAACTTTGCGACCGTTATCCAGTCCGTCCTCGTGCATGGTGATGAAGCCGGTGCCGGGGGTAATGGTGTCGGCGTTGTAGTTATTGCCTTTGCCGCCTACCTTGGGGTCGCCCGCCACATACATGTCATCGGCGTTGGTCTTCTTGAAGATATCCACATTCTGCCCGACCGCCTGGTTATCTTCGCCTGTGAGGCTACTGACCTTGTATTTGCCGGCGGAGGTAGTAAAGAAACTATTGGCCTTGTTGGCATCCAGCAGCAAGCCGGTTCCCTGATCCAGAATGTCGCCTACCGCACCGGCGTTGTCCTTGCCGTCCAGTTCGCGGTTAACATTGATAGTGCCTTTCTCGACGTTGGTTTTGTAACCGGAAATCTCGGTGCCGGTCTGCACTTTTTCGGTACCCACCTGCACCTGCTTGGTGCCGGTTTGGTACTGCTCCGTTCCGGTCTGGTATCGCTCCGTTCCGGTTTGCACCCGTTCCGTGCCTGTCTGGTATCGCTCCGTACCCGTCTGATATTTTTCCGTGCCGGTTTGCACCCGCTCCGTTCCGGTCTGGTATCGCTCCGTGCCGGTCTGCACCTGCTCGGTGCCCACCTGCACCCGTTCAGTGCCGGACTGGTAACGTTCCGTTCCGGTTTGTACCTGCTTGTAGCCGCTCAATACTTTTTCGGTGCCGGTTTGGTATCTTTCGGTGCCGGTCTGCACCTGCTCAGTCCCAACCTGCACCCGCTCCGTGCCGGACTGGTATCGTTCCGTACCGGTCTGCACCTGCTTGTAGCCGCTCAATACTTTTTCAGTACCCGTCTGATATCGCTCCGTTCCGGTTTGTACCTGCTCAGTCCCAACCTGCACCCGCTCCGTACCGGACTGATATCGTTCGGTTCCAGTCTGGTACTGTTCTGTTCCGGTTTGAACCTGCTTATAGCCGCTCAATACTTTTTCAGTGCCAGTCTGGTACTGCTCCGTTCCGGTTTGTACCTGCTTGTAGCCGCTCAATACTTTTTCAGTGCCAGTCTGATATCGCTCCGTTCCGGTTTGTACCTGATCATACCCGGCCAGCACCTGTTCAGTGCCGCTCTTGTATTTTTCGGTTCCGGTTTGTACCTGCTTATAGCCGGTTAATACCTGCTCGGTTCCGGTCTGGTATCGCTCGGTTCCGGTTTGTGCCTGTTTATAGCCGGATAGCACCTGTTCGGTGCCGCTCTTGTATTTTTCGGTTCCGGTTTGTACCTGCTTATAGCCGGTTAATACCTGCTCTGTTCCGGTTGGGTATCGTTCCGTTCCGGTTTTCACTTGTTCGGTGCCGGTTTGCACGTTGTTATAACCGGATAACACCTTTTCGGTACCCACCTGGTATTGTTCCGTGCCAACCTGCTCGCGGGCGTAATCATAGCGAATCATGCTGCCCTGCTGGTTATTGCCCGTATAGGTCAAGTTCATGGTCTGCTGAGGGTTATTGGCGCCTTTATACTGCAACTGGTTGCCGTTACTGGCCGCAAACTGGTATACGCTGCCCTTTGCAGAAATAAACTGGGGCTGGCTGCCCATACCAAAACTGACATGCGTGGCGTTATTGGGCAGTATAAAAGGGTTACTCGCGCTGGAGCCTACCGCACCCGATGAAGTCGCGAGACTAACACTGCTTGCGGTAGCGGGCGCAAGGCTGGTTGTGCCGACGCGATTCTGCTGAAGTAAGTTCAAGTTCAGTAAACTCATGTCAAATCAACCCTCTCTGGTTTAAGGGAGTGCACCAATGGGAGGAGAGGCCTATGTTTCGGGCCTATGTAAAACGGATCGAAATATTCAAAAGCAATAAATATGATGCTATGAGTATATAAAAACAATAGAAATTATATAATTGCCTTATTTCCCTAAAACGCGCGAACACCCCTATCAGCCAGCAGGTTAAAGCCAGGCCCAGCCCAATCCGGCCCTAAGCTTCAAGGTCTTAATCTCCCGCGCCAGCTTGTTAAAATCCGCTCGCCTTAGTGCAGACAAACGGCGAAAACCCTAACCCAAGCCATTCCTCAAGACAATTGCGCCGAACCTGCCGACCCGTAACGCACCAGTAGCCAGGCTTTAGCCGCTTCCGGGGTGGATACCTCATTAAGCTGCTGGGCTTCCTGCAAGGCGTCCAGCATTTCTTTAAGGTGTGGCCCCGGCCCCACGCCAAGCGTTTGCATCACGTCATGCCCGCTCAACAGGCGAGGCAGCTTTAGCACGAGTTCTTCCGCCACATAGTTTTCCATCAGCCACAAATGCGCCCGGTGGGAATTGTCGAAATCCTCCCGGCTTAACCAGTCGCCGCAAGCACTATGACGATCGGCCAAAGCCAACAACACCACATCCAGGGTCTCTTCGCCCATGCGCCGGTAAAACTTCAGCACGGATTTCCGGGGCGATTCCGGCCCGAACTGGCACGGGTACAAGTGCCAGCGAATCAGTTTTTTTACGTACGCGCGAATTTCGTTGCTCACTTTCCAGCGCTTCAGCAGCGGATCGGCCATTTGTTCGCCCACTTCCTCATGCCCGTAAAATGTGAGTCGCTGCCCATGCACCGCGTCTTCACGGGTGCCCATGGTGGCGGGCTTGCCGATATCGTGCAGCAGACAACCCAGTTTGATTAATCCAAAACGGGTTACAGAAGGGGTAAAGGGCTGCCGAACCCATTCCCGGGTATTGGGGGGACATTCTTCAATCAGCCGCTCAGCCTGCTTCACCAGTTCCATGGTGTGATCAAACAGCCCAAGGTGATGGAACCCGCTGGAACCAATGGTTTTCATGGGCGTTAAATCAGGAATCAGCACTTCCAGCAGCCCGCAATCCGCCATGGCCTTCAGGGCCGGGAAACAAGGCTCCACGCTCAACAGCCGCAAAAACTCGTACTGAATGCGCTCCGCCGCCGATTCCCAGATTTTAAGGCCATGCGCCCGCACCACGGCCAGCGTCGCTTCATCAAACACGATTTCGTGAAGGGTTCCAGCTTGCACAGCGGCCCCGATGCGAAAGACCCGCAACATCCGCAACGGATCGTCCAGCAAATTCAACTCGCTCACCATGCGGATTGTTTTGGCGGACAAGTCAGCGGCCCCGTGAAACGGGTCGATCAGCTCCCCGGTTTGCAAATCCATCGCCATGGCGTTGACGGTTAAATCCCGCCGGGCCAAGTCCGTCTGGAGATCATTTTCCAGCGCGTCGGCCAAATCGATATTCAGACCGTTATCGAAGACCACCCGATGAATGCCAAAGTCCCAATCCAGCGGCACCAGATGCCCACCCTCATCATCGGCCAGCAATTTGGCCAGTTGATCGGCCTTGCAGTCAATCAGCGTAAAATCCAGATCCAGGGGCAGTTCACCGGATATCAACAAATCCCGCACCGCGCCGCCCACCAGATAGGCCACCCCGCCATGCGCTTGCGCCAAGCCTGAAACCCGCTGCACGAGCGATTGGTTTAAAACGGCGGCAATGGTCGTATCAGGCAGTAGCGTCATGGCAAGCGAGGATTCTTACATCTATATAATTGTTGGAATTGTTGGAATTGTTGGTCCATTGTCGCTTAGTCGCGCAGGAATGCCAACTCAAGCGCCTCGCACTCACACCCCGGATTCGTAAACCAGTGCCGAAACCGCAGCAATGGCCGCCGTTTCGCTGCGCAGTATCCGCTCGCCCAGGCTCACCGAAACAAAACCAGCCTGCTCAAAAACGGCCAGCTCTTTGTCAGACCAGCCGCCTTCCGGGCCAATGGCAAACATAGAGGGCTGCCCTGGCTGAAGCTGGGCCAATTGGCGTTTCAAAGTCTGCCGTTCTTCGCCCCGCTCCCGCAGGATCAATTTCATTGCCCCCGGAGACAGGCTTGCCAGATAGTCTTTGACCGTTAAGGGCGGCAAAATGGCGGGGACAAAAAGCCCTTCGGACTGTTCCGCCGCCGAGCGCAGCACCGCCTGCCAACGCTCCAGCTTTTTGGGAATGTCCGCCGCATCCAACCGAATCACGGAACGTTCCGCCAGCAAGGGCTGAAATGTCCTCACACCAAGTTCCGTAGCCTTTTGCAGTAACCAGTCCCAGCGTTGCTCTTTAATCAGGGAAACCACCAGCACCGCATAAGGCAGGCGGCTCGGCACTATTTCCAGCTTTTGCGTAACTTGCAAAATCACCACCTGCTTTTGCAAATCCTGAATAATGGCCGCATAAGAAATTTCCCGCTCGCCATCCACAAGGGTTACTGCCTCTTGCGGTTTGGCCCGCATCACGGTTCTGAGGTGATGCACCGTAAATTCATCGCTCACCGTCACCTCAGCCGGAAACGCTTCCAACTGCGAGTCAAGCGTCACAAAAAATCGCTTGGCGCTAGGCGAGGCCTCTGCATGATGACGGGATTTAGACATTCAGCGATTTTCCAGCGGACATTCAGGCTTTGTAAATACCGGAAATCGCGAACCAGTCGCCTTGCTGTTGTCGTTGAATCTCCGTAAACCCGGCTTCCTGCATGGCCGCTTCCACCTTGCCCACGGAAGTAGCAATCAGGCCGCTGGCAAAGAAATGCGCACCCGGATTGAGCCTCAGCAGCATTTCGGGAAAAAGTTCCAGAATCACCGGAGCGATGATGTTGGCAACCATTACATCGTAGCGAGTCTGGCAGAGTTCGCCCAACGGCGTATCCGTAAAATCAACCACAGAAGCGACATCGCCCAGCTTCGCATTCTGGATGGCCGTTTTTACCGCCAGCGGATCGTTATCAATCCCGCGCACTTCCCGACATCCGCGTTTGGCCGCGTAAATTGCCAGAATACCGGAACCAGTGCCCACATCCAGCAAGTTCACGCGGGAGAAATCAATTTCATCCGCCAGTTTTTCCAGCGCTTTCAGCATGAGCTGGGTGGTTTCGTGCGTACCCGTGCCAAACGCGCACTCAGGATCTAACTTTAAAACCACTTCATCGGCAGATTTCGGCTCGTAAGCCTCCCAACTGGGGCAAATGGTCAACTTATCCGTAATGGGGGTGGGGTGCCAGTATTGTTTCCAGCTTTCGGCCCAGTCTTTTTCTTCCAGCCAGCGGGTTTCAATGATATCGCAAACCTTCATCAGCTTGGGGTTATCCACCATCAGCACTTTCACCAGGTCTTCGCCCAGCGGGTTGCGCGTGAATACTGCCACATGGGTGAGATCAGACAATTGGGTTTGATCCGAAGAACTGTCGCTTTTATAGTATTCGCCCACGCTTTCCACGCCGTCCAGCGTCCAGAGCAATTCTTCCAGGTAGCCAGCCATCACCGGCGGGCAGGAGATGCGGATTTCCAACATAGCAGATGAAACAGCGGTTTCCATTGGGGCAAATGCTCCTTGTTGAGGCTTTGAGTGGGGACGGTCTTTGTGCTAGAGTACCGCAAGATTCACACCCTTCACAAGCATGTTTAAGCGTTTTCGGTAAATCAGGCTCCAAGCCCCCATGATTTTTAAGCCTCTCTGGATACCGTTTTATAAATTCACGATTGAAACGCCATTGAATACCCAACAAGCATTGGATAACATTCAGGCCGTAACCACCGCACCAATGGATCCCTTCTATGAGTTCCTGGTTGCAGGACATTATATGAGTACGAGGCAAAAGCTTTTTTGGGGCGAAGTGCCCTCCCATAGCTTTAGCATTCGAGAGCATGGCTCTCCCAAAATCCTGATTAATGGTAAACCCATCCAAAACAATTCCACTGGGCAATCCCGATTTCAGGTCATTTTTTCTATAGAGCCCGAGTACCTATTCCACTTTGTCAACTTCGGTATTTGCTTGGTTTGGATATTTTATTGGCCTTTGGGTGAATGGCTTTACGCCCTGTTCTTTGTGTTTCTATGCGGCTTCGTGTTTTTCGGCTTTCAAATCGTCAATAACACTGTAAAAACAAAAAAGTTCCTGATAAAACTACTGGAAGCTAAGTAAACCGTTTTTTGATTTAATAACCCCATACTATCAACCCATAAAGGATAAGCTAATGCCGAAACCTGCAGCCAACCTGGGAAAACTCCCTCCCTACCTGTTTGCCGAAATCGACCGCAAAATTGCCGAAGCCAAGGCGCGTGGCGTGGATATCATCAGCCTGGGCGTTGGCGACCCGGATTTGCCCACCCCGGCCCCTATTGTGGCCGCTATGCAACAAGCCGTTGGCGAACCCGCCAACCACAACTACCCGCCATACCACGGCACCCAGGAATTCCGCGACGCTGCCGCCAATTGGATGCAAACCCGCTTTGGCGTAACCGTGGATCCCAACACCGAAGCCCTGTCGCTCATTGGCTCAAAAGAAGGCCTGGCGCACCTAATTCTGGCTTACGTGAACCCCGGCGATGTGGTGCTGTGCCCTTCCCCCGGCTACCCGGTGTACAACAACTACACCCTGCTGTGCCACGGCGAACCGTTCGTGGTGCCGCTACTGGCTAAAAACAAGTTCCTGCCCGACCTCAGCAAAATCCCGGCAGACATTGCCAAACGGGCCAAGCTGTTCTTCCTGAACTACCCCAACAACCCGGTGGGCGCCATCATTGATGAAGCCAAGATCAAGGAAATCGTGGCGTTCTGCAAAGAACACGACATCCTGCTCTGCCACGACAACGCCTATTCCGAAATGACCTTCGACGGCTACCGCGCTCCCAGCTTCCTGTCTGTTCCGGGCGCAAAAGAGGTGTGCATCGAGATGTTCTCCCTGAGCAAGATGTACAACATGACCGGCTGGCGGGTGGGTTTCGCCGTGGGCAACCCGGAAGCCATCAAGAACCTGGGCACCGTGAAGAACAACACCGACAGCGGCGTGTTCAAGGCCATTCAGCATGCGTCCGCAGTGGGACTGAACCAGTCCGACGAGCTGACCAAGGACCTAAACGCTATTTACTCCCGCCGCCGCGACATTTTTGTGGAAGGCCTGAACAAAATGGGCTGGAACGTTCCCAAGAACGAAGCCACTTTCTACCTGTGGGTACCCGTGCCCACCGGCATGACCAGTGTGGAATTCGTCAGCATGCTGCTGGAAAAATGCGGCGTGGTGGTTCCTCCCGGCACCGGCTACGGCCCGGAAGGCGAAGGCTTCTTCCGCGTGGCGCTCACTGTATCTGAAGATCGCCTGAAGGAAGTGCTGGCCCGCATGGAAAAAGAAGGCGTCACCTTCAGCAAGCTCGCCAAGCAGGAAACCCCGGCCTAGTGCAGCAGCGCGTTAGCTTTATTACTTTAGGAGTCTCCGACTTAGCCCGGTCCCGCCGCTTTTACGAGCAGGGACTGGGCTGGGAGTCCTCCCGCCGGGGTAGCTCAGATGGCGTGGTGTTTTTCCAGATGCCGAGCGGGCTGGTATTCGCCTTGTTCCCCAGAGAGGAATTGGCCAAAGACGCGGGGGTGAAGAATACACCGATTGGCTTTAGCGGCATGGCCTTGGCCTATAACGTGCATGAGCAACATCAGGTGGCGGAAACCCTCCAGATTGCAGAGAAGGCAGGCGCAACCATCATCAAGCCAGCTCAGGATACTTTTTGGGGCGGGCATGCGGGTTATTTCGCAGACCCAGATGGTTTTTTGTGGGAAATTGCCTGGAACCCCCATTTTGAATTGACGCCGGACGGGCGCATGATTTTGCCGGAATAATCCGCCCGAAAAGTGGCCAGAAAAAAGTGAATAGTAGGCGAAAGTGCCGTTTAGGCCATAGAATTGTATCATTGATTCCATGAGATGTTGGATTGACTTTGCCATGCTGAAAACCGCTTTTGCCGTAACCACCGGAAAAACTGTCGCTGGGCTGACCGCCTTTTTAAAAATGGGTTCCGGCACCAGCCTGCCGGGGAAAGTGGCCCGCAAGCTGGATCCCAACTTGTTGCGGAACCTGGGCAGGCAAGTGAAAAATCAGGTGATCGCCGTGACCGGCACCAACGGCAAAACCACTACTTGCGGCCTGCTGGCTCAATTCCTGCGGGAAGGCAACCATCGCGTCGTCCACAACCAGTTGGGAGCCAACATGGTACCCGGCATTACGGCGGCGCTGGTCAAACAAAGCTCGTTAACCGGCCAGCTAATCGCCGATTACGCCGTGCTGGAAGTGGATGAAGCCTCCATGAAAGGGTTAACCGCCGAAATTGGTGTGCAACGAGTACTGGTGAGCAACCTGTTCCGGGATCAGTTGGATCGTTACGGCGAACTGGACACCACCGCCAAACTGATTCAAACAGGCATTCAACAAACGGAAATTATGCAAGGCAAGGGCCGACTCATTTTAAACGGGGATGACCCGCTGGTGACGACGCTGGGGCAAGATCCAGCCCTCGCTAAAGACAATTTGCTGTACTTTGGTGTAGAACAAGTGACTTACCAGCACGGAACCACGCCAACCTGCCCGGTTCCTTTCACGCGGGAAGTCACCCAATGCCCGGCCTGCCAAGGCCCGTTGGATTATACCGTATTGATTTTCGGCCATTTAGGGGATTATCGTTGCCGCCAGTGCGATTATCAGCGTCCAGCGCTGACCGTGGCAGCGGAACATGTGCTGGTTAAGCCGGAGGCCAGTGAAATTCGCCTACGTTACGGAGAACAAACTACCGATATCACCTTGCCTTTGCCAGGTTTGTTTAACGTATACAACCTGCTAGCCGCCGCTGCGGTCGCTTACGATTTGGGCTTACCCATCAGCGCCATTACCGCCGGGCTACGCAATTATCAAAGCGTGTTTGGCCGGGCGGAAAAGAAAGTACTGCAAGGTAAGAACGCCCTGATTATGCTGATCAAGAACCCGATCGGCGCATCCGAAGTCCTCAAACTGGTGGGCGGCGACCCCAAGGGTAAACTGCTGATTGCCCTGAACGACAACTACGCGGATGGTCGGGATGTTTCCTGGATTTGGGACGCCCAGTTCGAGGCGATTCCGACGGATAAGCACGTGGTTGTCAGCGGGGTTCGGGCGGAAGACATGGCCAACCGCCTAAAATACGCCGGGATTCCTGAGGCCCACATACAAATCGAGCCGGATTTGAAGTTGGCTTTAGAGAAAGCGCTGGATCAAACCCGGCTCGATGAAGTGTTATATATTTTACCGACTTACACGGCCCTACTCAGCCTGCATAAGATGTTGGGGTAAATTTCCTTAGTAATCTTCCGGATCACTATCTGTCCCGGAATATAAGCCCGTGACATCTGACGATTTGCGGACACGCTGATTATAGGATTTTTTCTTAGCTTCCCAAGCATCACGTTTCTGCCGATCAGTTCCGCCCTTCCAATTGTCCAAAAACTCGTTTTTAGCCCTGGAATAATGAATACCCTGGATCGCCAATTTCACAGCCTCAGCATCATCCTCTTCATCTTCTTTTGATTTTTTACCTGCAAATTGCACTTGAGGCTGCAAAGCAGATTTGAGGAAAGAATCTTGCACCCTGGAGGATAGCAAGCTGGCATTCTCGTGCTGAGAGGTAGCCCGTAAGCTTCCGGCTTTATTTGCACTGGCAACTTGTGGAAAATTTCCAAAACCCTGTATATTCATCTTAATTCATACCCTATAAAAAATAATCCAGAAGTCTGAAAACACCCGTTCCCAGATCTTCATGAACGTCCTATTAGTACTACAACTCTCTAATGAAATAACAACCAAAACTTAAAATCAATCCCAAACATACTATTCTGAAAATAATTTAATTGTTACAGATTTACAGAAAAGGTGAATTCATTAAGCGGGCTTTTTTCCATACCACGCAAGCATCCATGACTTCTAATTGCTTCACATACCGTTTACGTTCGCGGTTTGTCTTAAATTCAGGATTCCGGTAATCAAATGCCTGCCTCCGCATTTGCTTGTTATAAACACAGGTCATTAAATCCTGATAATGCAATTTGGTGTTAAGCCTGTGCGATAGAATCGATGCAATTTGCGCCCGGAACCATTCCATTGGCAAGAAAGGGAAATGGGTGTAGGCAAAGGCAAGCGCGTAAATTTGAAGCTTCCGGGGGGAGTACCAAGAAAAAGTATCACAAAATTCCTTGGCTTCTCCCATCAGCAACGGCTTGCTTTCTTTCCAGAGATCATATTTGGGATCCCGATTTCGCATCAGGACAAATTTTGCGGCAATTAAGGTCAAAATATCACGCGATTTTCGCTCATCCCAGGAAACAGTCTTTTGGAATTCCTTGATCTTTTCCGGCGGTATTTCCGCCGCGATGCTCTCCATTAACTGCCTAAAAGGCACTTTTTTGCGCTGATCATCCGGCGGTAAGTATTTCTTCCGCCAGGAGTCCACTAAATTGGGGTTAATGATGTCTTTTCTGAGCGCATGTAACGTATATAGCTCAAAGAACATGTCGGAAGACTCTTCAATAGGCTCCCACGCCTTTTGCTCACACATTCTTTCAACTTCTGTATCCGATACGCCACGCACATTCTTTTCTACGCCCGCAATTCCCTCAGGCGCCAATACTTTAAACGCCTCACGGAAACTAGGCGGTTTATACTTTTTAATTTCTTCAATCTTATGGATTTGCTTTTGATATCGCTCCAGCTTATCGTCTGGGATTTCCCCAAAGCGCACGACCGGGGTTTGCCATGCCTGCCTTTGTTGTGGACGGGCCGTAGGTCTATATTGAGCCTGTCTCTTATACACATCTCC
>CABHPA010000142.1 GCA_902168245.1 Candidatus Melainabacteria bacterium | reverse complement strand
CCTAAAATTTCAAGCCTTAGGATTCTATCTTTAGGTTGTTCGGTCATGGCTTTAATGAAGCAACTAACAATAAAATTGGTGGAGCCGGAGAGATTCGAACTCTCGTCCAGAACGTACGCCGGCAAACATCTACGAGCGTAGGAAAGGTTTATCGTCAATCGGCCCAGTCCCTTTCCGGTGGCTAAAAACCGATCCAAGCGTTTAACCCCGCCGGGCTTGGTCAGAAGATTCGCATTCGCCCTATGACCATCAGGCTTCCGCTAGCATGCATCAGGGCCCCATCACGACGGCATGCTGGCCATGATGAGGCGCGATCAGGCGCGGTGTCTAGTTAAATAGAACTAGGCAGCGGCGCGGGCGCGGGAACCGAAGTTCACGCGGATCACGTTGTCAGCAACAGTGTTGTTGTTGGCATCTATAAGGTTGCTTGTTTTTACGGGGAACAGCACCCCGACTCGCAGTTTGCTTCCGTATTCGCCCTGTCAAATCCAAATCGGCCCCATAAAGCTGGGGTTTGGGCCAATTGGTCGGATGAAAAGCATCCGGCAGACCCAAAACGCAGCTTTACGAGCGTTTGGTTATCAGGTTCTGATTGTCAAGGTACACAATTGGCACTATAGCACATGACGCTGCGGATTTTGAGTGGTTCGCGGCCCAATTCTTAAGAATTTTGAAAGAAAAGGGCGTTCGCCGCAGGCGTCAAGGGAGGGATATTATGCGGCAAGACGAGGTAAATAGCAAGTTTTTTCGAGTGGAGAGGGCGAAATATCAGCAACGTCAGTCGATTGGGGACGTTTGGGTTCGGCTGGCCGGTTGATGGCGTTGGACGCGCGGACGCGTTCCCTCCCATCGCGTTCTCTCCTATAATGAAAAAACAATGAAAATACGTTTGGGAGCGAGACATGCCTTTTATCTGCTGACAGCCTGGCTGTGGGCGGTGTTTTCGATTGTCACCGGGCATTTTGCCGACCCCGACCTGTGGGGCCGCCTCTCGATGGGGGCGCTGTTCTTTCAGAACGGGCGCTTTCCGTATCGGGACATCTTCTCCTACACGGCCTATCACGCCAAATGGGTGGATCATGAGTGGCTGACCGGGCTGGTGTTCTATCAAGTCCTGGCCAATTTCGGGGAAACCGGCTTCCTGGCGTTTAAGTATCTGCTGGTGTTGGGCATTTTCGGCCTGATTTTCAGGCTGCATCGTAAAGGGTACCAGGCATCCCCGCTCTATGCCTTTTACGGCCTGGTGCTTTCCGTGGAAGCTTATATTGTGGGCATGTACGCCACGGTACGCTCGCATATGTTCTCATTTCTGTTTGTGATGCTATTTATTTATCTGCTGGAGCGGGTTCGCCTGGGGCAAAACAGCAGGCGAAGCCTGTGGCTGCTGCCCTTGCTGGGGTTGCTTTGGGGGAACTTGCACGGCGGCTTCATCATGGGCATGTTGCTGCTTGGTTGCTACGGGCTGGGGGAGATGCTTCGGCAGCGCGCGATTAAGCCTGGCCTGCCTTATTGGGGACTGGCTGGGTTGATTCTGCTGCTGGTAGGCGTGGTTAGCCCCTACGGGCTGAGTTACCTACCGTTTCTGGCGCATGCCTGGACGCTGGATCGATCGCATATCGGCGAATGGAGCGCCATGCGGTTCGATTCCTGGTATTTCCTTTGCGGGCAGATTCTGGTGGTGTTGGGAGCAATGATGCCCATTTTGCGCTGGGCACTTCGCGATCGTCAGGATTCGGGAGCGTTTGCCCGCCTCATCACGCCTGCGCTGGTTCTGTTTTGGCTGGTGGCCATGACGCTGAAAGGCGTTCGCTTTCAGCCGTTCCTTGCGCTGGCGCTGATTGCGTACAGTCCCGTCTTTTTATCCCCTGAATTCCTGAAACGAGTGTTGCCCACTCCGTTTACAAGTGTGTTTCGTTCTCATGCTTCGGCATTTTGCAAACTGTTGCCTGGGCTCATCGCTGTTCTCACCATTGGGGGCTTTTTCTACATGCGCGATGCCGGGAACCCTTTGCGGGTGGTAATGGCCGATGAATTGAGCGTGGGCGCCCATTTGCCCATTCGGTACCCGTTAGGGGCCATTCATTACCTGGAAAAATCGCCATACCGGGGCAATTTGTCCGTGCGGTTCGGCTACGGGGAATTTGCTTACTGGCGGCTTTACCCCCGTTTCAAGGTAGCTATGGATGGACGTTACGAGGAAGTCTACAGCCAGCGGGAATTTTTACTCAATGACGCCTTTTACGAAACCCATGATCCCTTCCTGGCGCAAAAAGCGGCCCATAAAATCAGTGAGGACAATACGGAGTTTGTCCTCACTGAAACGAGTCTTCCGAATCTGGGGCTTTTGCTTCAAAGTGGGCAATGGGAACTGCTTTACGGAGACAACTGCTACGCCTTGCTGGGCAAGAAAACTACCCTGGCAAAGTTTAAGCCGTACCACCCGCCCGGCTTCCTGCTGTCGGACAAAATCTACACCTTGGGCGACTTTGTGACGCCTGCCGACCTGAAGCGGTTTAAAACCCGGGATTATTAACGGTGGGGCTGATTAATGATGATGCCCGTTCGGCCCGTGGGGATGGCCGTGGTTCAATTCTTCCGTGGAAGCGGAGCGCAGGCTGATGATTTCCACGTCGAAGTTCAGCACCTGGCCTGCCAGCGGATGATTGGCGTCCAGCGTCACTTCGTTGTTTTCCACTTTAACAATGGTTGCCATCATGGCGCCTTCCGGGGATTGCAACTGAACCACCATGCCGCTTTGGGGAGCCTGGCCGCCAAATTGTTCCAGGGGCAGGCCGAAAATCAGTTCGGGGTTGTGTCTGCCGTAAGCATCTTCGGGCTGAACGGTAACCTGCTTGCGATCACCGATTTTCAGGCCTTCCAGCGCCTTTTCCAGGCCGGGAATAATATTCTGATGGCCTTGCAGGTATTCCATCGGTTCGCCCTGGGAGGCATCCAGAATATTGCCCGCCGTATCGGTCAGGGTGTAGTTCATTGCGACCACGGTATCGCGGGTAATGCAGTCAGCGACCATCATTGAAAAGCTCCTAATTTATTGGAAAGACTAATCCTACCAGCCATACTTTTTAATCGCAAGCAAAGTCGAAAGCCTTTTATCGCAATGCTTCAGAGGATGGAATAGGCGTTTTCCTCAGCAGGGTTGGCAATATAGCTGGCCCTGTCTCCGGTAAATTTCCGCTATGGAGGAAGCTTGCCCGAAGCCCCCTCCTTTGGCTAATAGCTGAAAAGCCGGGTCGGTTATCGGAAAATGGCGGATGAAATTCCGCCCAGCCGGTGGCACACTGGGTTTTGTAGTGAATGTCAGATGCAAGAGGTTTGCCATGAAAACGAGACCGGCATTTCAGGACTTGCAGCTTATGCTGTTGGTCATGGCGGTATGCGCCATGGGCTATTGGGCGGCAGGCTTCGGCCCGGTGCTGGTCGCCAATGCCGCCGGTCTGTTGCAAGGCCGAGTGGCCGCCGGAACCCCCATACACTCCTTCATGGAAAAGCGGCTGGAAGATGCCCGGCATGACCTGGAACAGGTTTACCAAAGTCTGTCTCGCCGTCTGGATGAGATCCCTCGCGATAAACTGGGCGACGCCCAAACGAAATGGCAGGCTTACAGTCTGGCGGAATGTGAATTCAGTGCCCATTATTCAGCCGAAGAGCCGTTGCATCGGCAAAGCTATACCGAATGTCTGTTGGGCATGACGGAAGATCGACAACAGCAATTGCAGAATGAGCTGGATTGGCGCTTTCGGCTGGAGCCGGATTTGGAAGTGGGAGGGCGGCGGTAACTGGTATTCTGTTACGGTGCGGCGGCGCAAAGCAGCATTTCTTAATAAAAGAATGTGCCAGTATCCTGTGATTTAAGGTTTGGGATTCATTTTTTTGATTGTTATAAATGCTTTTGGATATTGATTTAACAGGTGTTGTCCTGTTTGTCATCCTTTTTGCAAGGCGCTTTTTGGTTGGTGGTTCCTGGAATTTAATGGCTGGACCGGCTTGACGAGTTGATGGCGAGAACATCATTCGAGGCAATTAATCCATTTTGGTTGTTTTTTTATACTTGGAGAGAGTTCGAGCATCCAAGCGCAATTGAGTCATTTATGTCTGACAAACCTAACGAGCCGCTAATGCTAAGAAGAAGGAGCAGTACCTAATGTGTAACGGTGTTGGTAATGGCGGTAATGCCGGAAATGCTGGTAACGCAGGCAATGCCGGAAATGCAGGCAACGCCGGAAATACCCTCAAGTTGGCAAGCACCCCACCAGGGCCGCAGGCCGATTTAACGCAACCCGATTTAACCCTGCCGCCTGAGTTATCCGCGTTTGCCCTGTTTCTGAGGAATAACAATATCAGGATTCAATAGACAGAAATGGAAAGGAGGGGGAATATCCGGTTGCAGGGTATTCCTCCCTCTGCCGTTGTAAACGGGACGCTAACCGCCTCAAAGTTTGCCCCGCCTTGTCCGATAACCCGTTTAAACGGCCCGGACGGAGTTGATTTGCCTTGTATAACACCACCGCTTTTTTATACGAAGCCACCGCCGCTTTTGAGGCGCCGGAAAAAACGTGCGATGAAATACAAGGTTTTTTTGCCGATTGCGGGATAGAGCCGCCCGGTTTGCTGGGAGATTTGGGTTCCGGCACGGGATTGATGTCCGTTCTGCTGGCGGAGCGGGGCTGGCAGGTGGAAGGCATTGAATTGTCCCCGGCGATGCTGGCCGTGGCGCAAGCAAAATCCCGCGCGCTTCCCGCTCCGGTGCAGGAGCGGATTGTCTGGCGACAGGGCGATATCAGCCGTTTTGAAGCCGATCCGGACAAACCGTGGGACGGGGCCGTTTGCTTGTGCAACACCATTAACCACCTGGCGGAATGGGAACAGGTGAAAGCCTTTTCGAATTCGGTTTTTCGGGCCTTGAAGCCGGGTGGGACGCTTATTCTGGATTCGGACACGTTGGACACGTTTCAGGGCTTTTTTCATCATGGGCCGGTGGTGGTGTGGGATGACGGGAAGCATCGGATGACCCGCGCCTGCGAGTTCGATGCGGATAGTGGGCGGGCCAGCCATACGGCCACGCTGGAAGAATACGCGCCCCACGGCTTACGCTTGCTAAGCCGGGAAGCAATGGCCCTTCAATACCACCGGGAAACCGAGCTGTTTACCCTGTTTACCCAAGCGGGTTTTCAACTGGCGCAAGCGGTGCCGTATAATCCCTGTCCCAAGCTGTACCGGGGATTTGTGCCCAAATTGCTCTGGATTTTGAGGAAGCCCTGACTGGCGGAAGTTTTGACAGGCTAAAAACGCCACAAGTTGAATCATGCCTGAACCACGCTGGCTGCCGCGCTACAGGTAAAGTGTTTTCCGGGCTTCCTGCGGCGATACAGTGGTAGTGTGGGTATGTTTTCCGTAACCAAGATAACGGAATCGAACAGTAACAGGCGTCATTTTGGTTCGAACTCAAGATTAGGCTGTGGTAACTAGGCTAATTCCATTTTCGACCAATCGTGTCAAAGCTTGAAATTTGGAGATTGCCCACAAAAACGGCTCAAGTGAGGCTGCCTCTCCAGTGCCGAACCCAAGTGGTACCTGCCTGTTCCGCTATTTTTTATTTGCCACCCGCTTTTGGGAAGGGGCTTATCTGGAGCGGGCAAAGGGGCTCGAACCCTCGACCTAAAGCTTGGGAAGCTTTCGCTCTACCAACTGAGCTATACCCGCGCACAGATAAAACCGTAAAACTGACAGCTTCGCCGGGCTTTCGTGACTGGAATCTCTTGAGTTGGGCCTGTTTGGGTTAAAATACCCTGCCGAACTTGGCTTTGGGCATAACAGGCAAACTGGCTGGCACAAAAGCTGGCATTTGGCTGTGTTGATAATAAAATTATTCTCTCACCATTTTCACGTGTCAAGCTTCTTCCCTCACTGTTAGCCAGGCGTTAGTAAAATCGCATGTTTGCCGCTCTCAATGTCTACAAACCCAAAGGAATCACCAGCCATGATGTCGTGTCCCGGCTGCGACGCATCTATGGGCTTAAGAAAATAGGCCATCTGGGTACCCTGGATCCGCTGGCGGAAGGGGTTCTTCCCGTTTGCCTGGGGCAGGCCACCCGCTTAATCGAGTATTTCCCCGATGATAAGCGCTATACTGCTGAAGTGACCTTGGGACGCACCACCACCACACTGGATAGCGAAGGCGAGGAGCTGTCCCTGATGAATTGCACGGGCCTGGATCTTTCTTCCGAAAGGCTGGATACGGTTTTAAAACAGTTCACCGGCACCATATTGCAGCAGGTGCCGCTTTATTCGGCGGTGCATGTGGGCGGTAAAAAGCTATATGAGCTTGCTCGCCAGGGAAAGACCGCCGAATTGCCCACCCGCGAAACCACCATTCACGAACTGACCCTGCTGGGTGTGAACCTGGAAAGCCCTGCCCACCCGGTTCTAACGCTGGATGTGCATTGCAGTTCCGGCACCTACATCCGTTCTTTGGCGCGGGATATTGGCGATGCGCTTGGCTGTGGGGCGTATATGTCCCATCTGGTGCGAACCCGGCATGGCTGCTTTGATATTCAGGGCAGCATATCCCTGGACACCCTGAAAGAGAGCCAGGAGCCGCAGCAATTTCTGCAAGACCCGGTGCAATTTCTCACCATGCCCATTCTTGCCATTGATTCCAGCGAGGATGCCCGCCTGCTGACCAACGGGATGAAGATTACGCCCGGTCTCCCTGCCGAAGGAACAGTTGCAACGCGCCTGAAGCCCAATGCGCTTTATATGGCCGTCCATAACGGGCGACCCGTGGGCGTCATTCAGGCGGTCAGCCAAAAGCTCAAGCCCGTCAAAATTTTTCATTGGGAGTAGACGCGGGCAAGGGCTGCAACCTGCTACGTATTGCGCACAAGATTGGCGCATCCTGTTTTCATGCGTTTAGTCCAAATGAGCGGGACTCGACGGGCGGGCGTAAACGCCTCATGAATCGGGAGCGAAAGTTTATATGGCAGGTGGTGTGCAGTTTGGCGCTGGCCATGGCAACCAGCAGTATGGCTCGTTTGATAGACAGAGTGAGCCGCCTTGCGCCGGGGATGGGGAGGATGTGTATATTGAAAAACTACTGCGGCCGGTGACTCAAGGGCCGTCGGAAGGCGATACGTTATCCCTGGGTGGCGAGGAGCATGGGCTGGGTAGCCATGAAACCGGCCATAAGCTGAACACGTTTGTCAAATGGGCGGGCATTATCTTTGCCGCTGTGCTGGCCGTTATTGGAATCAAGAAGTTCCTGAGCCTTGGCACGATTGCCAAAACGGGCGTTAAGGCCGTGGAAAAAGCCGTGGGTAAATAGACTCTGCTTGGCTAGACGAACGTTTTTTCGTAGCTGTGCAGGTTGTGGACTCCGCCTTCCACCTGGGCCGCATGGGTGCGCATTTCAAAGCCCAACTGACCGGCATAGAGGCGATGGTGGAGGTCTTTTACGCTGCGGCTTCCCAAGTCCTGCAGGCCGTGCTTAATGCCTTGCACCAGGTAGGGCAGAAACCGCTGGATGGAGCCTTTGTCCACTACCGCGCCGGAAACGCCTTGGGCTACGCGGATTTTGTCGCCTTCGCTGAAGTAGCGCTTGGCGCTGCCTTTTTTCATGGCTTCCAGCGAACCCATACCCCGGTATTTCTTGAGCCGGATACCGTCCTGGTAGAAGTATTCGCCCGGCGCCTCCTCGGTTCCGGCCAGCATGGAACCCATCATTACGGTGGATGCGCCCAATGAGAGCGCCTTGATGATATGCCCGATGGTGGAAATGCCTCCGTCCGCCACAATGGGAACGCCGTATTCCTGGGCGTACAGGGCCGTTTTATACACGGCGGTGGCTTGGGGGCGTCCGCAGGCCATGACTTCTTGCGTGGTGCAGATAGAACCGACGCCCATCCCGATTCGGAGGCCGTCCACCCCGGCTTGAATCAGGTTGCGGGCCTGGTTGGCGGTGACAATGTTGCCGCCGATCACTTCCAGATGATCATAATTGCTCTTGATGTACTCGATCATCTTGATCTGGTAAATGGAATCCCCCTGGGAGGAGTCCAGAACCACTAAATCCAGCCCGGCTTCCACCAGTGCGGCCAGTCGCTCCTTGTCTTCCGGGCGGGTGCCGATGGCGGCCCCGGCCAGCAGGCGCTTGTCCACGTTATCCTTGGAGGCCAGCGGGAAATCCCGGTTCTTTTTCAGGTCGTTGCGCGAAATCAGCGCCACAATCTCGTATTTTTCGTTGACGATGGGCAGCTTGCCCTTCTTGCTTTCTTTTAGAATCTGGTTGGCTTCTTCAAGCGTGCAGCCTTCTTTAGCCACGATCAGCTCGCGGGTCATCACTTCGGAGAGGGGGAGATCCCGATCCTGGATGAAGTCGATATCCCGATTCGTCACCATACCCAGCAGTTTAGACCCCATGGCGCCGGTTTCGGTAATGGGGACGCCGGAGAAGTTGAATTTTTCCTTGATTTTGTCGATGTCCCGAATGGTATTGGAGGGTTTTAACGTAAGTGGACTATTAATAAAGCCGTTTTTGAAGCGTTTTACCTTGGAAACCTCGTCTTGCTGCTCTTCAATGGCATTGTTGTAGTGGATAATACCGATGCCGCCTTGCAATGCCATATTGATGGCCATGTCCGCCTCGGTGACGGTATCCATGGGGGAGCTGACCAATGGAGTTTTCAGCTTGATGCGGCGGGTGATCTGGGTTTCCAGCGATACTTCATCGGCAGAGAAGTCAATATGGCCCGGTAACAGGATGAAATCGTCGTAGGTATAGCCGGTTCCCTGCTCAAAAAACTGCCGGGCGCTCATCCCATCCAGGGTTTGACACTCAGATTCAATGTGGGAATCCGTGGAATGCATAGGGGCGCTCCTTTCATATTGTGAGGCGTGTTGAGAATAGGGAATGGGCGATGTCTGTCTCGGCGGGAGTTGGGCGGTATCCTACCATAGGCGCAAAGCGTATGGGAATAGCTATAAAGGATTTAACAAGTAAAAACGGGCCATGCGCTTAAATTGCCTTGTCGGGGGCGAGCTTGCGCGCGACACTCAAACTTCAGCGCTTTTTGGGGTACAATAGGTGCGCCGCAAGGCATGGCGGGGTGCCTGAGAGACATTCCTGCCCAGACTTTGCCCGGACTGTTTAAATCTGAATGGTTTCCCGAGTTTGTAAAGTTTTCAGTTTGCATTGCCCCGGATCAGGCGATAAGCCCATTGGTTCCTTGCTCTGGCCCGAGGCAGTAATAAAGAAAAGAGGAAAACCCAATGCCAACCGCTACCGAAGCCACTCCGGCCACCCGCCAGGAAAAGGACTCCCTGGGTTACAAGGACGTTCCGGCCGATGTTTACTACGGCATCCAGACCCTGCGTGGTAAAGAGAACTTCCCCATTTCCGGCCTCACCGTGGCCCAGATGATGCCTGAGCAGATCCGCGCCTTCGGCTGGATCAAGAAAGCCGCCGCTAAAACCAACATGGAATTGGGCCTGCTGAATAAGGACGACGCCGCCAACAACAAGGCCATTGGCGAAGCCATTATGAAAGCGGCTGATGAAATGATTGCGGGCAAGTTTAACGACCAGTTCGTGGTGGATGTGTACCAGGGCGGCACCGGCACTTCCAACCACATGAACGCCAACGAGGTGTTGGCCAATCGCGCCACCGAACTGCTGGGCGGCAAACTGGGCGAATACAAGGTTCACCCGAACGATCACGCCAACTACGGCCAGTCCACTAACGATGTAACCCCCACCGTCATGCGCCTGACCTTTCTCTCTATGCACGGGCCGTTGATCCAGTCCCTCAAAACCTTTGAAGAATCTCTTCGCAAGAAGGCCGTGGAATTCAAGAACGTCCTGATTCCGGGCCGCACCCACATGCAGGATGCGGTTCCCCTCACGCTGGGCCAGCAGTTTGGCGCGTATGCCAACGCCATTGCCGATACCATTGAGAACATTGAGCATGCCCGCAAGCGCCTGCACTTTATTGGCCTTGGCGCTTCCGCTTTGGGAACCGGCCTGAACACCCATCCCAAGTATCGCGAGCTGGTGACCAGGTACCTGTCTGAATATTCCGGCTTCCCGCTGCAAATGGCGAAAGATTACTTCCAGGCCACCAGCAGTTTTGGCCTGTTCGGCGATTATTCCGCCGCCCTGCGCAGCGCCGCGCTGGAGCTGGAAAAAATTGCGCACGATATCAAGCTGTATTCCATGGGGCCGCGCACGGGGCTGGGCGAAATCAGCATCCCCGACTGGCAGCCGGGCTCCTCTATCATGCCGGGCAAGGTCAACCCCATTTATCCGGAGCTGATGGATCAACTCTCCTACATCGTGCAAGGCAACGATCACGCCATTGCGCTGGCGGTGCAGAACGGCCAACTGCAATTGAACGTGATGATGCCCACCATTCTGCTGAAAATGACCGAATCCATGCGGATTCTGACCAACGCCCTGCCGGTCTTCGCCGCTAAGCTGATTGACGGTGTGCAGGCCAATCAGGAAGTGGCCCAGTATCGTCTGGAAAACAGCGCCCAGATGGTGACCGCCCTGAACCCGATCATCGGTTACGAGCAAGCCGCTTTGGTTGCCAAAAAGGTGAACAAGGAAGGCAAAAGCGTACCGGATGCCGTTGAAGAGCTGGGCATTAAAGACAAGCACGGCAACCTCCTCACCAAGGAGCGTTTGGCGGAAGTGCTGTCTCCCGCTGCAATGACAGAACCCGGCTAAACCCAGGATTATTTGTTCTCAAAAATCCCCGTTCTGACTCTCAGGGCGGGGATTTTTACATTTTGGTGGAGCGTGACAGGTTTGCCTGATTACTTCGGCTTTTGCGGGACGGATAGATGCAATACGGTTGATAGCGGGAATATAGGCTAAAATGGCAGATAGGGAATTAAGTGGGCAATTTGTGAGGGCGACATGAGTAATTCCATGTTAAGGACCAAGCCGGTCGAGCGTATCCTGGGCGAAGCGGCCGGGCATCAGGGTGGCCTGAAGCGGGTGTTGACGGCGGTGGATTTAACCGCCATCGGGGTGGGGGCCATTATTGGGGCCGGTATTTTTGTTTTAACCGGGACTGCCGCGCGGGATGCCGCCGGGCCTTCCATTATGCTCTCTTACGTTTTCGCCGGGTTTGCCTGCATTCTGGCGGCGTTGTGCTATGCGGAATTTGCCACCCGCCTGCCTATTTCAGGCTCTGCGTATACCTACGCTTACGCCAGCGTGGGGGAATTATTCGCCTGGATCATCGGTTGGGACCTGATTCTGGAATACACCATCGGTTCTTCCACTGTCGCGGTGGGTTGGACACACTACCTTTCGGAGTTTTTAGGCGGCTTTAATCTGGTGGTGCCAGACTTTTTGCTGGCATGGCACGTGGGGCCGCTCACCATTAATTTATCTGCCGCCATTTTGGTGTTTTTGCTGACCATTTTATTGTGTATCGGCATCAAGGAGTCATCGCGATTTAACGCGTTGATGGTTATTATTAAGCTCTCCGTGGTGTTATTTGTGATTTTTGCCGGGACTCCCTGGGTGAGGCCGGCCCACTGGCACCCTTTCTTTCCTTATGGATTTGGGGGTATTTTTAAAGGAGCCGCCCTGATTTTCTTCGCCTATATTGGTTTCGACGCGGTTTCCACTGCGGCGGAAGAAGTGAAAAATCCGCAGCGGGATTTGCCGATTGGGATTATTACCTCCCTGGTCATCTGTACCTTATTGTATGTGGCCGTTTCCGCCGTGATTACCGGAATGGTGCCGTTTAAGCAGATTGACGCGGGCGCGCCTTTGGCCGCTGCGTTCGGTAGCGTGGGGAACCATCTGGCCCAGCGATTGATTGGTCTGGGCGGCTTTGTGGGTTTAACGACCGTGGTGTTGATTCTGCTCATGTCTCAGCCTCGCATATACTTTGCCATGGCACGGGACGGGTTGCTGCTTCCGTGGTTTGCCAAGGTGCATCCCCGTTTCAGAACGCCCATGAACGCCAGCATTGTTACGGGCCTGATTGCGGCGGTGATGGCGGCCTCCGTACCGATGAGCGATCTGCACCATATGGTCAGCATCGGTACATTGTTCGCCTTTGTGGTGGTTTCCGCCAGTGTGCTGATTATGCGCTATAAAACGGAAGATCGTCCGGAGCAGAGCGTATTAACCGTGCTGCAATTGGCCTTGGGGCTGGGAATATTCTGTGTGGGCCTGGCCCGCGACTTCAGCGGCTCGCTCCAGTGGGCACAATGGCTCAGTCTGGTGCTTGGCGGCGTGATTGCGCTGAAGCCCGTCGTTCAACTCTTTAGCTGGAAGCCCGTGAATCTGCCGAGTACCTTTAAATGCCCGTGGGTGCCTGCCGTGCCGATTATCGCCATGGGGGCAAACATGTACATGATGGTGAATTTAAACCTGGATGCCTGGATTCGGCTGGTGGTGTGGCTGGTGGTAGGCATGGCCATTTACTTGCTCTATGGCCGTAGCCACAGCAAATTGGCCCGGCCTGTCGAGTCTCAGGAGAGCGAACCTACTGGCTAGAGTGGGTTGACGGCTTAAATCTCGCAGACCTGCTGGAGCCAGTGGGATTCTTCTTTCGACAGTGTGGGGCCGACCTTGGCCAGGATATCCCGGTAATATTGCCTCAGCCATTGCAATTGCTGTGGGGACAGAGCGTTGAGATTAATCAGTTTTTTGTCGAACGGAATGTAGGTCAGGCTTTCAAAGCCGTACCAGGGAAGTCCGGCCGCGTCTTTCTCCAGCTCAATCACCCGGTACAGGTTTTCCAGCCGGATGCCGCCCCAGCCGGGTTCGTAGAAGCCTGGCTCTATGCTGGTGATCATGCCCGGCTCCAGCGGCTTGCTGGCCAGGCGGTGAATCCCGTTCGGGCCTTCATGCACGTTCAGGAAAGCGCCCACCCCATGTCCGGTGCCGTGTCCGTAATCCAGCCCGTGTTGCCAGAGGGTCGCGCGGGTAATGCCGTCCAGCCGAGCGCCTTCGGTGCCTTTGGGGAATTTTTGCATGGCGCAGTTAATATGCGCCTTTAACACCTCGGTATAGCGCAGTCGTTGCGAATCTGTGGGTTGGTTTCCCACCAGCATGGTGCGGGTGTCATCGGTGGTGCCGCCGTAAAACTGGCAGCCGGAATCAATCAGGAACAGCTCGCCTTGCTCCAGCTTTTTTTCAGGGCTTGGCGTACCGTAATGCACAATGGAGGAGTTGGCTCCCGCGCCGGAAATGGTATTGAAGCTCAGCCCGGCAAAGCCTTCCTCTTCGGCGTAGAATGCCTCAATGGCGTTTTTAAAGCTGTCTTCGGTCACGGTGTGTCCGGCGGCAATCTGCTGTTCCAGCCAGTGCCAGGCCCGAATCTTCCCCCGGCTGGCCTTCAGGTTGGCCGCCTGCATCATGGCGATCTCGGCGCCGTTCTTGATGGCCTTCATCAGCTCGACCGGATGCTCGGCTTCCCGCACCTGCCCGCCGCCTTGCTCGATTAAAGTGAGCGTACCGAAGGTGGTGTGCTTGGGATCGACCAGTACGGTACGGTTCCGGCTGAGTTCCTGAAGGGTTTCGGCATAGCTTACATAAGACTTCAACTGTACTTTGCCCTCAAAGGGTTTTAAATCCTCGGCCCGAACCCGACTGGCGTCCATAAACAGCAAGGCTTCCTGGCGGCCCACAATCGCGTAAGCCGTAAAAACCGGGTTGTAAGGAATGTCCTGCCCCCGCAGGTTAAACAGCCAGGCAATCTGGTCCAGCTTGGTAAGGGGAAGCAGATCGATTTTCAGGCCGCCCAGTTTTTCCTGAACCTCGGTCAGCTTCTGTTGCCAACCCTTGCCGGTGACGGATTCCGCAATAGCGAATACTTCCGAGCGAACGGTGGCTGGGGCGTCCGTCCACAGCGGATCGACCAGGTTGCCTTGTACCGGGATTAACTGGATGCCGGTATGCTCGAAGGCTTTCTGGAAAGCCTGGGCCTGTTGCACGGTGAGGGTAAACGGGTCAAACCCCAGCCGAAATTCTGGCGCGTCTTTGGCCAGTTCCCTGATTTTGTCAGCCGGGCCGGGTTGGCCGGGCAGCCCCAGTTTACTCACCTGAATATGGGCGCGAGCCACTTCGTAATCCGCCTGTTCATGGTAGCGGGAGTCCGCGAAAACCCAGGCTTCGGTGGGGGTCAGCACAAAATCCCCCGCGGAGCCGGTAAAACCGCTGGCCCATGCCCGCCGCTGCTTGTTTTCCGGCAGGTACTCGTTAATATGCTCGTCCACGGAGGGAATCAGGTACGCATCCAGGCGATGCCCTGCCATTTGCTTGCGCAGCGCCTCCAGCCTGCCTGCCGTAACCTGCTCATTTGCGCTTGCGTTTGTGACTGTGGCCATGGGCGCTCCCCTCATCAACCGGATACCCGCTTATTATAGCCGGTTTGCCCACTGCTTGGTATGGTGGCCGTGGGAAGGGTTATGCGGGTTTCAGGACGAGGGTTTGGCCGCGCTGGAAAATTTGGATGCCATATATTGCACGGTAATTTGCCCGATTTGCCCGCCCAGCCACATAATCAGCATGCACAGCGCCAGCCCGGCCAGCAGCACCGGCATAATGCGTCCGAGCAGAATGTCGGGCGTTAGCGCGTGGAGCTGCACCAGAAGATTCAGAGCCGCATGCGGGGTGAAGCCTTTTTGCAGGAGCGCGTCCAGTTGAATATAGGGCGAAAAGGCTAGTTGAGCCAATAAATGACTAGGAAAGCACAAGCTGGCTGTAAATGCCCCAACGGATCTGCCCCAGCCTTGTGCGGGATGCTCCGGCCAATGGGGCTGGCGCGGGATGCCGGGGAAATGGAACGGGAGAGAAAGCCTCATGCAATATCCTGTCTGATTTCGATACGAAAAAGGCGAAGAGGAAACTCGCCAAAGAAAAAAGATAGATATTAATAAAAAGTATATAAAAACTAAAAAACTGCCTAAATGTGAATGATTGTAAATCTGCGCGGGCTTTCCAACGGCTGAGCCTTTTTGCAGCCGGGCGCGAACAGGTTATAATATAGTCTGAGGCTCTCTAATCGCCCCATGGGGGCGTAACCACAGCGAGGTTCCGGTAGGGAAGTCCGGGACGGTTGTTCCAAGACGAAAATCAGCCCTAGCAAGCATAAGGACTTTCGGCGTTGGCCGATGAGAATAAGCAGTTTGAGGCGTCCGGCCAGAAACTGAAAAAAGCCAAGGAGCAAGGTCAGGTCTTTAAGAGCAAAGACCTTTCCACGGCCATGTTCATGATGGCCATGTTCATGATCCTGTTCGGCATGGCCCCGTTTATCTGGAAAGAAGTGGCGACGCTGTTTATTCTGGTGTTTGAGCAGATTCCCAATAAATCCATTGAGGAGATTGGCTGGCAATACCTGCTGCTGCTTACGGTGAAGGCGTTGGCCTTCCTGATTGGGCCGTTTATATTGGCCGGGGCCGCATTGGGCATTGCGGGCGATTTTTTTCAGGTGGGGCCTCTTGTGGCCACAAGTGTGATCTTGCCAAAATTTGATAAACTGAACCCGATAAAAGGCTTCCAGAACATTTTTTCCCAACGAACCGTGGTGGAGCTGGTCAAGAATATATTGAAAGTGTTAATCCTGGGCTGGATGGCCTGGATTGTGTTTCAAAAGTATGTGGGACACTTTTTAAGCGTTGGGGCCACCCACAATATTTTTGCCATTCTGGGGGTGCTGGGCGAAGTGATTATGCAGTTCCTCTTTTATGCGGGGGGGGCGTTTCTGGCTATTGGCATGGCCGACTTTCTGTTCCAGCGGTGGAAGTATATGCAGGACCAGAAAATGTCTTTCAAGGAAGTGAAAGACGAGTTCAAGAACTCCGAAGGCGATCCGATGGTGAAACATGCCATCCGGCAGCGCCGCATGCAGATGTTGCAGCAAAGTATGTTAGAGGCGGTTCCTACGGCTGATGTAGTTACGACCAATCCGATACACATCGCGGTTGCGTTAAAGTATAATGCTGATGTAATGGAAGCGCCCAGAGTGGTAGCCAAAGGAACCGAACTTTTTGCTGCTCGAATCAAGGAAATCGCGAATGAGCATGGAGTCCCGGTGGTGGAGAATCCAGTGGTCGCCCGAGCGCTTTTCAGGCTGGTTGAAATCGATCAGGAAATTCCCCCGGACTTATACCAGGCAGTGGCTGAGATCCTGATGTTCGCATGGCGCCTGAAAGGAAAGGCGCCCCCGGTTTCCAACCCGAACACCCGGCCCCAGTAAGCCCAGAACAGAATTTAGCAAACGCTGGACTGAGACGACGTGACATCACCCAAGAAAATTCCCGGCAAAGTTAACATCACCAAGTATCTGCCCCTGGTGGAGCGTGTCGCCAAGGTGGAGTACCGCCGGATTCCTTCCCACATGGTGGATTACGAGGAACTGGTCAGCATTGGCGCCATTGCCATCCAGGCGTTGCTGAAAAACAAGACCGAAGAAGAGATTGAAAAGCTGAACACCTCTTACATGGCCACGGCCACCCGCTGGGCCATCCGTAACGAGCTGCGTTCCCGCTACAAATGGTATACGCTCAAGCATGCCAAGGGAAACGAGGACGAAGAGGATCTCGATGCCCTGCCGGTGGAAGGCAGGCCCGCCCCCGCCCAGGGAGAGGGCAGTTCTCCGCCGCCCGAAACCGTTCGGGAGGCCATTTACGAAACGATCCTGTCTATCGAGAGCATTCAGGAAGGCACGGACGGCGATGCGCCTTACGATTTCATCAGCGACGGTTCCGCCACGCCCGAAGAGAGCCTGGAAATTGTGGAACTGGGCCGGGCCATTAAAAAGGCCATTGAGAGTTTACCCCCCAAAGACCGCACCATTATGGAGTATCGCTTCTACCGGAATATGCAGGTGAAGGATATTGCCGCCATGGTGGGCCTCTCCAGTTCCAGGATCACGCGTATCGTGCAGGCTTCCCTGAATCAGGTTCGGGATTACCTGCGTGACAACAACCATCTGGAGTAGGGTATAATAAAGCTGCCTGTTTTGATGGGCATCTTGGTATTTTTAGCAGCTTCTAAAGCGGGCATGGCTTGCCAATTGAGGATATTTATCCTCAATTGAACATCAACTGTCCTAATCGGGATGTTCGTTTCAAGGGCCGTTCCGGTATAATCTTTCAATCACCCAATTATGAAAAACCCTCCTCATGCGTAAGCCAAAATCATTCAAACTTGTAATCAGCGTTATTGCCGTGGCCCTCTTGGTGCTGGGCGTGGTTTCCTTTGCCCATTTGTGGCCCTCCAAAACCACCCTCAAACTTTCCGGAGAAGTGCAGGCCAAGGAAATCCGGAACGGTTCCCGCTTTGGGGGCCGGGTGAAGCAGGTGTTGGCGCAGGAAGGCCAGCAGGTAAAGCAGGGCGATTTGCTGGTGGTATTCGACGACTCCGACTTGCAGGCCAAAATAGCTGATGCCAAGGCCACCTTAAGCCAGGCGTTAGCTCAGGAGCATTTATTGGCAAAAGGAGCGGATTTGGGACAGGTTCGCCAGGCGGGCGCCGGGGTGCAGCAGGCCCAGGAACGCCTGAAAATGCTGGCCAGTGGCGCGCGGCCCGAAGAAATTACCCAGGCCCAAAGCAAGGTTCAGGCGGCGGAAGCCCAGGCGAAACAAGCCCAGCAAGCGGCCGATAATGCCAAAGTGATGCTGGATGAAGGTATTATTTCCAAGCAAAAGTACGATGCCCTGCAAGATGCGCAGGAAACCGCCAACAGCAACCTGGAAGCCGCCCGCGCCGCCATGAAAATGATGCAAAGCGGCGGTCGCCCCGAAGAGAAAAAAGTGGCCAGCGCCCAGCTTTCCGCAGCCAAGGCCCAGTACAGCCAGGTGTTAAGGGGCGCCCGCCCGGAGGAAATGAGCATTGCTTCTTCCAATGTGGAAAAGGCCCGTAGTAACTTGCAGGCGCTGGAAGCCCAGCAGAACGAGGTGCGGATTCGCGCGCCGTTTTCCGGTTATGTAAGTGTGGTGAGCGTTACCCAGGGCGAGTTGGTGCCGCCGGGCCGCTCGGTGATTACCATCATTGATTACGAGCATCTGTGGGCCGATGTGTTCGTGCCGGAGTCCAAATTACTTTCTTTGTCCCTGCATCCAGGCGATACGGTGACGGTTCGCCCCAGAAGCGACCAGAAGACCGAGTTTCAGGGCAAAATTGTGCTTGTGAACCCCAAAAGCGAATTCATTCCCAACAGCGGCGGGGATAGTAGCACCGAAGAACAGACCTTCCGGGTAAAGGTGAACATTGACGACAAGGATGTGACCGGCCAAAAAGACCTGTATCCCGGCATGAAAGTCGATGTACTCTTTGCCAGATAGGGCGAGGCAGGGGGAAGAAAGGGCCGATATCTCAACATGTCTACGCTAGAAACACTCCCCCCTAAAATTGCAACCGAACCCGCGATTATCACGGAAGACCTGGTGCGCACCTTCGGCGAGAAGGTCGCGGTGGATCACCTGAACCTGCGGATTGATAAGGGTGAAATTTTCGGCTTTTTAGGCCCGAACGGGTCGGGCAAATCCACCACAATCAAAATGCTCTGCGGGCTATTGACCCCCAGTTCCGGCAAGGCTATTGTGAGCGGCATTGACGTGCGGCGGGATGCCGAGCGGATTCGGGGCAAAATAGGCTACATGCCCCAAAAATTCAGCCTGTACGAGGATTTGACCGTTCGCGAGAACATTGACTTTTACTCTCAACTGTACGGCGTCAAAGGCCCAAAGGCTAAAAGACGTAAGGAAGAGGTGATTGAGCTGGTGGGAATTGGCCATTACCGGAATTTCCTGGCCAAGCAGTTGTCCGGTGGCTGGAAACAACGACTGGCCCTGTGTTGCGCGTTGGTTCACCAGCCGGAAATTATCTTTCTGGATGAACCAACTGCCTCCATGGATCCGGTGGCCCGGCGCGGTCTGTGGGATTTGCTGTTTACGCTGGCCAGCAGCGGCGTTACCCTGTTTGTGACCACGCACTACATGGATGAAGCCGAGCGTTGCAGCAGCGTGGGCTATATTTACAACTCCCGCCTGATTGTGAGCGGCGGGCCGGATGAGATCAAGCAGGTTCGGGAAGTCATCGGACAGGGCAATATCCACCTGGAAGTGGTGTGTAAACCGCTGGTGAAAACCTTCAACCTGGTCAAGGCGTTGCCCTATGTCAGCGATGTGACCATTTTCGGGCAGGCGCTGCATGTCATCAGCGAGCATCCGCAGGTGGAAATGTTGCTGGCGGAAGATTTGCGGGATGTTGCGGTGCAGGTGCAGAACATTCGGGAAATCCAGCCTTCCCTGGAAGATGTGTTCGTAACCCTGACCAAGGCCAGCATGGCGGAAGAGGAAGTGCGCATGAGGTCTGCTGCCGAAGCGAAACCGTTAAACGCCCTTTCCACCGGGTTTGACGACGAGGAAGAGGGTGAAGCTGATGCTTAAAGCCATTGCCAAAGGGCATTTTTTCGGGTTTACCTGGGCCGGTATCCAATCTATTTTCCGTAAAGAGATGATTCAGCTCATGCGGGATCCGTACCTGGTGATGTTTATCATCGCCCTGCCGGTGATTCAGCTTCTGGTGACGGGGCTTGCCGTCCAGCGGGACTTGAAGCATATTCCCACCGTGGTGGTGAATTACGATCGGCATACAGATTCTCAGGAGCTGATGAAGGATTTTGAGAACAGCACCCTCTTCGATTTGCAGCAGGTCGGCTCGGAAGAGCAGGCAATGGCGCAGATTCGCAAGGGCGACTATCGGGTGGGCATTATCATCCCGCCGGATTATTCCGAAAAGGCGCTTTCCGGCGGTGAGGCTCCCCAGATTAACTTGATTGTGGACGGCACTCAGGGAACCATCGCCAAAACCATTGTGGACGGGGCAAACCAGATTGTTCTGAACCACAATCGCAAGCTGTTTACGGCTTCAGTTGCGGGTTCTTCGGCCTCCGATGCAGTTGAATCACTGCCTCAGGGCGTGAGCATGAAGGCCAAGGTGCTGTATAACCCCAAAATGTCTTCGGCCTACTACCTGGTTCCGGCCATTCTTGCGATTGTGATGCACATGCTGACCATTCTGTTCACCAGTTTCGCCATCGTGCGGGAGCGGGAATCCGGTACCCTGGAGCAATTGATGGTAACGCCGGTGCGTGTGACCGATCTGATGCTGGGCAAGGTGCTGCCGTATGCCTTTATCGGCTTTCTGGATATGCTTTTAACTCTGGGGGTGATGGTCTGGTTCTTTAATATCAGCATTACCGGCAGTTTCTGGTTCTTATGTTTGGCGTCCATGATATTTATCCTCTGCTCGCTGGGCATTGGGCTGCTGATTTCCATACTGTGCAATACCCAGGTGCAGGCAATTCAGCTAACCGTGGCGATTTTTCTGCCCAGCCTGCTGCTGACCGGCTTTGTATTCCCGCTGGAGCCGATGCCCTGGTTCATTAAAATTATCAGCTATTCCCTGCCGCTGACTTATTACCTGGAAATCATCCGGGGCGTGGTGATTAAAGGGGTGGGCGGCACGGAACTATGGTTCCAGACCTTGATTTTGCTGGCCATTGCGGTTGGCATGTTGAGTACCAGTATTTTGCGGTTTAATAAGCAGATTAACTAAGTGTGGACGAACCCGATGCATAAATCAGCTTGGATTGCTCTTGGCATGGCCTCGTTTTTGGCGCTGCACCCTGCGCTCGGCAATGCCAAAGCGCCTGTTGCCCCAAAAGAGCCGTTGCAAAATGCCCCCCTGGAAGCGAATAAAGCCCTGAGCCAGCCCCAAGCCCCGCAAACTCTTGCGGCTGGTAAGTCCAAGCGGGCTGTGCGCCGGGAACAGAAAAAGGAAATGAAAGAGGAAATCGAGACCATTCCGGTGCTGGCCGAAGTGCAGAAGTTAAAGTGGGATGAAGCCCCGATGCAGGGCCAATCCAACGATACCCGGAAGATTGGGCTGGAGAAGATTTTTCACGAAACACTGCAAAACAGCATTACCGTGCGGCAGGCCGAGGTGCAGATTAACGACGCCGAGGCGCAGGCCAAGGAGGTTCGGGACCCCAACCTGTTTAACCTGCTGAACCCGCTGGATATGCCCGCCATGAAAAAGGCCGCCGAAAGCAACGTGCAGGCGGCCAAGACCCATTTGCAGGCCGTGCGGCAAAAGGCGCTTTTGGAAAGCGCCCGCATGTATGCGGATCTCACTCAGGCGTTTTTGGGGAAATATTTGGCGTATCAGGCCATTGAGCAGGGCCGGGTGCAGTTGAAAGCGGAGCAGGAGCATTTTGTGGCCGGGGATAACAATCGCTTCGATGTCACCCAGGTGGAAATGGCCCTGATTGATCGCTATGGCAAATACCTGAAAGCGGATAATGTGTATCATACTGCTTCTATGGCCTTGGCGAATCAGATTTCCGCCTCTACCAACAATACACTGGTGCCGGAAGACGTGGCCTTACAGGACGGGAACGCCACAGTTCCCCCGCTGAAGCTGTTGCCGGATAACCTGTCGCTGGATATGGCCCTTAAATCGGCCAAGGGCAGGCCGGACTTGCTGGAAATGACGCATCGCAAGGATGCCCTGGAAAAGCTGGTCAAGGCGGCTTCCGGGCTGGATCGGCAAAAGAAAAAAGCCGAACTGCACCAGTTGGAACTGGAAATTGCCAAAGCGGGCAACGGGGTTGCGGTGATGGCGGAAAAGGCGTATTCCGACTACTTGCTGGCCCGTAAAAGCCTAGCGCTGGCCCAGCAGAATTTTGAGCTGGGCAACCAGTTTGTGTATCAGCTACAGGTTAGTTATACGGCGGGCTTTAGCAGCGCGAAAGACTTGCTGGACGGGCAAATTGAGCTGGCCAAGGTGAAAACCGCCCTGATTAGCGCCCAGGTGACCTACAACCTGAGCCAGATTCAACTGCTGTATGAGATGGGTTTGTTGAGTCAGGATGCGTTGTCTCACCCTGCGGGAACGCTTCCCACCAACGCCCTGTAAGCGTTTTAAACAAGCCAAACAGCCTGTATTGCTCAATACAGGCTGTTTGGCTTAATTGTTACCCTTTGGATTGACCGGAATTCGCTCTAGTTCATGCTGTGCCAGGGCAGTAAATCTGCCCAGAAATCGGGGTTTGCCCGTCCGACTTCCTCGGATTGCACTCTGGCAATGGAAAAAATGTGCTTCAGGTACATAATTTCGGCTTGAATTAGAGGATCTACCTTTACATAATTTCGTTCAGGCTCAATCATCAAACCCAGTGTTAACGACATTTCAAGTTCTGTCATTGGACTTCTCTCTTTCCTTCTAGTCTCGTTAGCAAAAAATACTTCAGAATTAAAAGCCTTTCTAACTCGCTCTTGCCTATATCTTTAAAAAAACAAATTTTAGATCGGAATTGCGTTCCCCAGGCAACTTGTTACGAAGTTTCGCAATCCGCCCTTTGTCCTCTTTCAGCCCCATACACGCGACAAGACGTCTGGCTCACGAATGGAACCAGGCGTCTTGCCAGCCTTGTGTGTAAATTCCTCTCTGTTTCTCTAGCCGGATTCCGGCTGAACCAGTCTCTCCATCGTTTCTTCACCGGGTAAGGGGAAGTCCGTCATCCCGCAATCGAGGATGTAAATATAGTTAATCAGTTGCACGGCCACTTCCTGCTGATGCTCCGGTGGCAGGTGCTTGATCAGCTCGACCAGTTGGCGGGCGTGTATTTCAAACTGGCTGCGCCGGAATGAGGGGAACATGAACCGCACCCGGTCTTCCTTGGTGCGGAGTTCCTCTATATCCAGCAGGTTCTGGGCATCCATTACCTTAAACATATAGCGGGCGGCCATCTCCTGGTGCGCCGCAGAAGCGTTGTGCAGCAGGCTGATCGCCATCGACAGGGTCGGGTCTTTATCGTACCAGCGCTGCGTCATGCGTCACTTCACTCCCAGCTTGTTTCGGTGTGGTATAGGTAACAATGCTATCGAAACAATCGGGAATAAGTTTAGGGTGTTGTAGTAGAAAAGCCCATAATTTTAACAATTTGAAACATGGGGCACTCATCCCAAACATGCGCCATGCCTGAAAAATCAGACGCTCTCAGCGATTTCCAGCTTTTCCTGCAACAGGGTCAGGGC
This sequence comes from Candidatus Melainabacteria bacterium, assembly GCA_902168245.1. Taxonomy (GTDB): domain Bacteria; phylum Cyanobacteriota; class Vampirovibrionia; order Vampirovibrionales; family Vampirovibrionaceae; genus Vampirovibrio. The sequence continues at coordinate 6,054 of CABHPA010000142.1, read as the reverse complement.
GTTAAAGTTGGTCAGATTGTAATGCACCGGCGAAATGGAGATCATGTTGTTGCGAATGGCCTCCACGTCCGAATCTTCGGACTCCCCGGTCTCGATAATCTCGCCCGCCAGCCAGTAGTAAATGCCCCCACGGGGATCAATCCGCTTTTCGTAACTGTCGGTGTACATGCGGGTACCCAGTTCCGCGATTTTAATGCCTGCAAACTCGTGTAGCGGTACTGCCGGAATATTGACGTTCAGGATGCTCTTGGCCGGAATGCCCACTTCCATGGCCGTGGGCAAAAAGTTGTAGATGAATTCCGCGCCGTGGTTGAAGTCGGCCATTTTCTCAAAGCCGTTTACCAGCGACACCGCAATGCTGGGAATGCCATGTATGGCCCCTTCCAGCGCGGCGCTGACGGTGCCGGAATAAATCACATCGGAACCCAGGTTGGGGCCGTGGTTAATGCCGGAAACCAGTACGTCGATTTCCACGTCCAGCAGGGCATTTAGGGCCAGTTTCACGCAATCGCTGGGGGTGCCGCTGACCGAAAAAGCCTTGGCCACCGGAAGTTTTATGTCCACTTCCTCAATCCGAATGGGCTTGTGAAGGGTTAAGGCGTGTCCCGTGGCGCTGCGCTCCCGGTCGGGGGCCACCACGTAGACTTCGTAGCGTTGGGCCAGTTTTGCGGCCAGGGTTTGGATTCCGTTGGCATGAATGCCATCGTCATTGGAGATCAATACTTTCAACATGGTTCTATTGTAAACCCAACCGCTCTATTAGGGAAATCCCTTGTTCACTCTCCTACCCCTGCCAATGGCCCAGGGGTAAAACAGGGTATACAGCCGATCAGAAATTAGTAGCTCAGGGTGACCAGCCACTTAATGCGGGTTTTAACGTTGCGGTTGGGGAAGAGGTGGTTCATATAACTTGTCATCAGGTTCATTGGGGCTTTGGCTCTCGCTTCGATTCTTTCCATATCCATGATCATAATGCGTTTTGTATCCGTTTTTTATATCCATGGGATTAGTCTTTAAAATAGACCATGTGGCGTATTATCCACATGGTCTAATGAAATGCTCTGAAGGGAACCGCTTTTACAGCCTTGGAAGCCCTAGGGAATAATGGCTGCCATCACCGCTTTTTGGGCATGCAGCCGGTTTTCGGCCTGCTCAAAAATCACGTCGGCGAACTTTTCCAGCACGTCGGCGGTAATCTCCTCGCCCCGGTGCGCGGGCAGGCAGTGCAGCACAATGGCTTCCGGCAGGGCCAGCGCCATGTTGGCTGCGTTCACCTGATAATCCTTAAAAATTTGCTTGCGAGCCTCGGCCTCGGCCTCTTGTCCCATGCTGGCCCACACGTCGGTATACAGTACGGAAGCATCCTTGACGGCGGCCTTGATATCATCGGAAACCGCGACGGTCGCACCGCTTTCCTTAGCCAGAGTGCGGGCTTTTTCCACGATATCCGGGCGGGGCTGGTAGCCGGAAGGGCTGGCGATGGTGACATCCATGCCCACCATGGCGCAACCCAGCATCAGGCTGTTGGCCATATTGTTGCCGTCGCCAAGGTAGGTCAGCTTGCGGCCTTTAAACTCGCCGAAGCGTTCCTGCACCGTTAGCAGATCGGCCAGCACCTGGCAGGGATGGTAATCGTCTGTCAGGCCGTTAATCACCGGAACGCTGGACCATTCGGCCAGTTCTTCCACGTCCTTCTGGGCGAAGGTGCGAATCATGACGCAATCTACATAGCGGGCCAGGGTTCTGGCGGTATCGGCGATGGTTTCCCGAATGCCCAGGTTGATTTCCTCTTTGCGTAGCATAAACGGGTGCGCGCCCAGGTCGGAAATGCCCACTTCAAAGCTTACACGGGTTCGGTTGCTGGGTTTTTCAAAGTACATGGCCACGCTGCGACCTTCCAGAAGCCGGTGGGGGGTGCGGCTGCGCTTCAGCTTTTTAAGGTGTGCAGCCAGGGAGAGAAGCTCTTGCAGTTCCTGGGGGCTGTATTCCAGAAAGGTCAGGAAGTCGCGGCCTTTCATATGGGTGGGAAGCTGGCGGGTATCGACGGATGTGGCCATATTGGGGAATCCTCTTTCAACGCAATGGAATCACAGACCATTCTATCCAAAAAACAGACAGAGCATACTAGACGGCGAGGTTCGGTTCTACTTCCGGCGTGTTAACCCGTCTGGCCTTCAGCACATTCCCTTTCACGGGCATTTCAAAGACGGATTCTAAAATGTGTTCAATGATTTCAATCGCCAGCTTTAATTCATGTTCAGAAGGTTTCTCAAGCTCGTGCAGGGCGCTATTCCCCAAGAATCGATATTCGTGCAGGATATCGGCGTGGCTTTTGGTTAGAATCCCTTTTTCGCAAATGCCATAAATCTTTCCCTCTAAGGTAGTTCTCTTAACAGAAACTTTTTCACCAGTGGGCTTTTCGATTTCTAGAGGCCCATCTTTAATGCCTTGATGGGTACAAATGCTTTCAACAATAGCCCTTAGCCCTGCGGCACAGAGTATATGGTTTTCTGAGTTGTAACTATTTAAAGTTTCCGTATAAATGCCAAGGATTTTATCGGGAAGATTGGGTAAACTTTTTGCACTGAGGCTTTTAAAAGTTCGCTTAGGATATAGAACTTCTCTGGCAGTCGATTGCTCACCTTCAAGCGTCCGGTAGAATTCTCTAAATGTAATCGTTTCACAACCAAGGCATTTTATAATTTGGTATTCCTTAGAATGTTCTGCTGGATAGATACCAGCTTTCTTGATCTGGTATTCCTCAATCCAGTAAGAGTAGCGGAGTTCTAAAGATTTTAAGATTTCGTGGTTTGTTTTTTGTTTAGTTGTTTGGCACTTTGGACATAAAGCTTTAATTGTTGTGCCTTTAGAAATATCCTCGTAGCTTTTTGGATCTAGGAATCCCATGCTGATTCTCTTTCTGTTTTCTTGTGTTTTAGTTTAGTACGGCGGTTTGGGGCAGGGCAAATTTCTATCGGGAAGGGTGTTATTTAGGTAAAATACTGGAACCAGTCAGGAGAACCCACCCATGCCGGAAACATTTTCCACTTCCAACGCTAGCTTGCCGGATGCCAAGCCCCATGCCTCCCAGCCTGCCTTCCCAAGCGCCGGGGCGGAGATTGCTATGAACCAGCCGACCCATCCCAGCAAGCAGACCAGTTTTTTCATGAAGCCTTACCTGGTGGGCGCGGTGATCGCCGCCCTGGTATTGTTTTTGGGCTATCAGCAAATGCAGATTAGCCAGCTTTCCAGCGAATTGGGACAAGTGACCGACAACATGAAAACCAGTGACGTGCGTACCCGCCTGGAATCGCAGGAAGCCAGCCTTGGCGAACTGAACACGCGCCTGGCGTACCTCGATTCCAAGATTAACGCGACCGATCAGAAAGCATCGGCTGCCCTCAGCCGTATTAAGGCCCATGAGGACGGTGATGTGATTGGCAACATGATGAAGGGGCTGAAGCAAACGCTCGGCATTAAATAGTCCCCTATAACAGTCAGGGACATAACACGGATTTAGACCGGCCAGGCGCATACTGGCCGGTCTTTTTGATGTTTGGGGGCAAGTGCCGGGTTCATGTTGCGAATTTTATATAACAGGTAAATCTTTAAGATTTCAATGTTTTTATATTTGTATATCTTATTTATTGTTTGCCCTGCCGAGGATTTAGCGTGTAAAGCCTCTCACTGGCTGGTGACTTGCTTTGGGGCGTCCTAACGCTGGAGATTTACCCGATGTCGAATGTGAACCCTAATGCTCATCATGTGGTAGTCGTCAAGCCGGTCGTCGTTACTCCCAAGCGGGAAGAACCGCCCAGGGAACCTACCCCGCGCGCCATGGTCATTGTGCCTTTCGGTGGAGACCTGTTCTTCAATTCCGACCCGTTGGGCCTGTTTAGCATTCTGGAGCGAAGCGTCAATGCTCCTCCGGTGGGCAATAACGGCAATAATAGCGGCTCCTACAGCGATTTCAAGCAGGGTCAAACCGGGGATTGTGGCGTGTTGTCCGCGATTATGAGTACCGCCAACGACAAGGACGGCAAGGCGATTCTGGATAAATCCCTCACCCGCAACCAGGATGGCAGCTATGATGTTCGCTTTGCCGGCGCGCCGAACGAAGTCTTCCATGTATCCGCCCAGGAATTGGGGAATACCAAGCTGAGCAACGGCGACGCCAAGGTAAAGGCGTTGGAAATCGCGTTCAAAAAGTATCAGGAAGCACACGGCAAGAAGTTTGAAGGCACCGGCGGCGCGGAAGCAATCAAGCTGCTGACCGGCAAAACCACCACCAACCTGAAAGACACCACCCATAATCCCGGCCAGTTAAAGCAGGCATTACTGGGTTTAGCCCGAAAAGACGGTGACGGCCTGAGCCTGGAAATTGGCGCCAGTAAGTTGAACGGCGAAGATTTCGGTGGGATGCACGCGATTTCGATTACCAATATCGACCCTGACACCGGCACGGTCAGCTATAAAAACCCCTGGCATGCCGGAAAAACCGAAACCATGAGCCTGGATCAATTGGTCAGCGACATGAGCGCCCCTTCCTCCGGCGGCATTGATTTCGCGGAAGTCTGACCCTTCCCGCGCCCGCATTGAAAACAATCAGGCTCCCGTAACGGAACTCGGCAGGCTTGCCCCAAATCTGCCGGGTTTTAGCTTGGCCAGGCAATGAAAATAGCAGGGTTAGACAGGTGGCGTGGCGCTTTGTGCCCGTTTGCCGCAAATTTCGGCGGCAGGCGTTATGCCTTTGCAAGCAATTGGGCATCGGCTTATAATGGCGTGTGTTACATGCCCCTACCCCGTTAGTATGAGGGCGGCATAGAATTGGAACAGCGATGATTACCGTAAAACTCCCCGATGGAACCGAAAAATCCCTGCAAGAAGGCGCAACCGCATTGGATTTAGCCCAATCAATCGGCCCTGGACTGGCTCGTGCCGCCATGGCGTCGGTGGTGAACGGCACCGTGCGTGATCTGCGTTTCCCGTTGAGCGATGGTGATACGGTTCGTCTGCTGACCACCAAGGATGCCGAATCCCTGGATGTGCTACGCCATTCTGCGGCGCATATTCTGGCCCAGGCGGTGCAAAACCTGTTCCCCGGCACCAAGGTGGCCACCGGCCCCACCGTGGAAAACGGCTTTTACTACGATTTGGACGTTCCCAACCATAAGCTGACTCCCGAAGACTTCCCTAAAATTGAAGCCGAGATGCAACGTATTGCCAAAAGCCAGCAGGTATTCGAGCGCCGCTTCATTCAGGATATCCCTTGCACCCTCAAAGATTTTCAGGACAAGGGCGAGCGCTATAAGGCCGAGATTCTGGACAAGTACAAGGACAACAATCCCACGGTTTACGTCTGTAAAGACCCTAAATCCGGCGAGGATATCTGGTTTGACTTGTGCGAAGGCCCGCACGTGCCGGATACCTCGTGGATCAAGGCGTTCAAACTGATGAGCGTGGCGGGCGCGTACTGGCGTGGAGATGCCAATAACCCTATGTTGCAACGGGTTTACGCCACCGCCTTCTGGGATCAGAAAGACGTGGAAGCCTACCTGCACCAGATGGAAGAGGCCGAAAAGCGCGATCACCGCAAGCTTTCTAAAGAATACGATCTCTTCAGTATCGAGGAAGAAGTGGGTTCCGGCCTGATTCTGTGGCACCCCAACCTAGCCACCGTGCGGGAAGAGCTGGAAAACTACTGGCGTAAGGAGCATCGCAAGCGCGGTTACGATATCGTGTTCACCCCGCACATCGCCAAGCGTGATCTGTGGGATGTCTCCGGCCACACCAGCTTCTATATGGAAAACATGTACACCATGGAAATCGACGAGCAGGAATACATTGTGAAACCAATGAACTGCCCGTTCCATGTGCTGATTTTCAAGTCCAGAATCCGCAGCTACCGCGAATTGCCCCTGCGCCTGAGCGAGCTGGGCACCGTGTACCGCTACGAAAAATCCGGCACCATGCACGGTTTGAACCGGGTGCGCGGCTTTACGCAGGATGATGCCCACCTCTTCTGCCGGATTGACCAGATTCGCAGCGAGATTG